>NZ_LDNX01000019.1:0-47980 GCF_001027955.1 Kocuria sp. SM24M-10
CGTGCCGCCCCGGCGGCTCCCCTTCGGGCGGGAGCGCCGGGCGGCGCGCGCCGGGTCAGCCGACGCGGACGGTCATCATGCCCTGGGAATTGCTCTGGACGACCTCGATCCGGGTCCCGGTGCCCGCCACGAGCACGCTGCCCTGCGGGTTGGCCGGGTCGTAGTAGGCCCCCGGGTCGGTGTCGTCGAAGACCGGCACCCCGGCACGCGCGGGCACCTCCAGGGTGGTCACGGCCCCGTTCGCCTCACGGTGCAGGCTGATCGGGTCCGTCGGCTCCTTCCCGAAGGTGGCGTCGAACCCCTGGATGCGGTTGCGCACCAGGGCGCCGTCCGACCAGACGAGGGCCTGCGGGTGGGCGTCCACCGGCAGGGCCAGCCCGGAGCCGGGGTGCTGGCGCGTGTTGTTGTTGCGCTGGGCCGTGTTCCAGTACGTGATGCTCAGCCCGTCCTGGTACGGGAAGTGCTCGACGGTGTCCGGCGCGGACTGCGCCCAGCCGAAGTTGTAGGGCCCGGTCCGCAGCGTCGCGTCGTAGCCGAGGTACTGGCGGTTCTCCGCGATGTAGTACCGGCCGTTGCCCTCGGCGTCCTCCGGCAGGGTCACGATCACCGCCTGCGGGGCCTTGGTGGCGTGGAAGGACGGGCCGATGCGGTGCGTCGAGCGCTCACCGGCGGTGGCCACCTCGTAGTCCAGCCAGCCCAGCTGCAGCTTCTCCCAGGCGCCCATGTGGTTCGGGGTGGTCCCGATGGTGCCGTCCCCGTGGCCCAGCCAGGACCCGGAGCTCATCAGCGTGGCGAACCCGGTGCCGTTCTCCCCGCCGCTGGTGTCGTAGAGGTCGGGCAGGCCGAGGTCGTGGGCGTACTCGTGAGCGAAGACGCCCAGTCCGCCGTTCTCCGGCTCGGTGGTGTAGTCGCGGATCCACAGCTCGGAGTCGCCGATCCGGACGCCGCCGAAGGGGTTGGCCTCCGGCCCGGTGGTCCCCCGGCCGGCCTGGCCGGCCGCCCAGCGGTGCGACCAGATGGCGGAGGAGTCGGCGCCGGCCTCCTCGCCCTCGCCGGCGTGGATGGCCTGGAAGTGGTCGATGTAGCCGTCCGCCTCGGCGAAGTCGCCGTCGCCGTCGTGGTCGTAGCGGTCCCACCGGTCGAAGCCGGACAGGTAGGCGTCGATCTCCTCGGCGGTCTTCCCCGCCTCGAGCTGCGCCGCGTACCAGGCGTCGGCGGTGTCCTGGATGAAGCGGGTCATGTCCGCCTGGCTCTCGGTCTCGCCGTAGCTGGCCGAGCTGTGGGGCACCGTGACCCAGTCGCTGACGTCGCCGTCGACCGTGTAGCGGCCGCTGGACATCTCCTCGTAGAGGGTCTTGAGGGACTCGCCCTCCCCGGCGAAGAACATGTCCAGGTAGTGCTCCCGGTCGAAGTCCTCCGTCCAGTAGGTGGAGTTGTCGGCGGCGCGGTCCGGCGCGGCGATGTCGTTGTGCACCGGCCCCGCGGGGGCGTCGGGGAAGCGCGGGTCGGCCTGGTCGCCGAACTCCACGAGGAAGGACAGGATCTGGTCGCTCTCCTGCAGGCCGTACTGGGCCCACTGGCCCGGCGCCACCTGCACCGAGCGGGAGCCCCCGCGGTCCTGGACGGGGGCCTTCTCGGAGACGACCAGCTCCACGGCCTGCTGGTTGCGCTCCCGGCGGGCCTCGGCGGCGCGGTCGGGGCGGTCGTCGGCCGCGGCGGCCGGTCCGTGCGCGCCCGGTGCGCCGCCCGCGAGGTGCGCGGAGGGGGCGCCGTCGGCCGGGGCGGCCGTCGCCGGGACGGGGGCGAGGACGACGGCGCCGGTGACGGCGAGTGCCGCGGCGCAGCGGGCGCCGCGGCGGGTGATGTCGAGTGTCAAGGGGGGCCTCGATTCATGTGCCACTGCAAATGCGAACGCTCCCGACGATAGGCCCGGACCGCCCGGTGGGATGCGCGACACACCCGCACGCCGGACGGGGACCGGTGCTCCGGGAGGACGCGGGCGCGGCCGGAGGTGGAAGAATGGGCGCAGCCGCGGACCGGACGAGGTCCGCCGCCCGCACCCACCCGCCGCAGAGAGGCCCCACCATGGCGAGCACCGACCGTCCCGCAGCAGCGCCCGACCTGTCCGACATCGCGGACATGGGCTACGAGCAGGCCCGTGAGGAGCTCGTGCAGGTGGTCTCCCGGCTCGAGGCCGGAGGGACCTCGCTCGAGGAGTCCCTGGCGCTGTGGGAGCGCGGGGAGGCCCTGGCCACGCGCTGCGAGCAGTGGCTGGACGGCGCCCGCGAGCGCCTCGACGCCGCCCGGGCCCGCCGCGCCGACGCCGAGGGCGACGACGACGCCCGCGGCTGACCCGTCCCGGCGCACCGGCCGGACAGGGCCGGCCGGCACACGCCGGGGCGGGGCCCCGGCGCAGCGGCGGGCTGCTCAGAGCTCGGCGAGCCGCCGGCGCATCTCCTCGACGTCGTACTGGGGCTCCGGCCAGTCCAGGCGCAGACCGGCCAGGGCGGAGATCAGCAGGTCCTGGACCACGGCCCGGGCGTACCACTTCCGGTCGGTGGGCACCACGTACCAGGGCGCGTGGTCGGCGTCGGTGGCGTCGATCGCCCGCTCGTAGGCCGCCATGTAGGTCTCCCACCGGCTGCGGGCCGCGAGGTCCGAGGGGTCGAACTTCCACTGCTTCGTCCGGTCGCCCAGACGGGCCGTGAGGTTGCGGCGCTGCTCGTCCCGGCCCAGGTGCAGGAAGACCTTGACGATGACGGTGCCGTCGTCGGCCAGTTCCTGCTCGAAGTTCCGGATCTCCGTGTAGCGCCGTTCCACCTGACGGTCCTCGAGGACGTCGTGGACCACGGGCACGAGCACGTCCTCGTAGTGGGAGCGGTCGAAGGCGCCGATCACCCCCGGGCGCGGCAGCTGCCGGCGGATGCGCTCGAGGAAGTGCTGGGACGCCTCCTCGGCCGTGGGCCGGCCGAAGCCGTGGGTGTGCACGCCGTGCGGGCTCAGCCGGCCGAGCACGTGCTGGATGACCCCGCCCTTGCCGGAGGTGTCCATGCCCTGGAGCACCAGCAGCACCCGGTGCCGGGCCCCGGTGGTGGCCTCGGCGTAGATCAGCCGCTGCAGTTCGGCGAGCTCGCCCTCGCGGGCGGCCCGCAGGGCCGTGCCCAGCTTCTTGGACCCGGAGAACCCGGGCGTGGAGCCGGTGTCCACGTCGGCCAGGGACAGTCCGGGCCGGGCGCGCAGCAGCGGCCGCACGTCCTGCTCGAAGCCGGTGCCGGTCCTGCGGTCGGCGACGCTCATGCTGGTCCTCCTGGGCTGCGGGGCGGACCGCCGTTCACTGGCGGTAGTTGCTGAGGAACTCCTCGATCCGGTCCAGGGCGGTGGCCAGCATCTCCACGGAGGGCAGGGTCACCAGCCGGAAGTGGTCGGGCTCGGGCCAGTTGAAGGCCCGGCCGTGGCTGACCAGGATCTTCTGCTCCTTGAGCAGGTCGAGGGCGAACTTCTCGTCGTCGACGATGTGGAACTTCTCCACGTCCAGCTTCGGGAACAGGTACAGCGCCCCGTCGGCCTGCCGGCAGGACACGCCGTCGATCTCGTTGAGCCGCCGGTGGGCGAGGTCGCGCTGGGCCTTCAGCCGGCCGCCGGGCAGGATCAGGTCGTTGATCGACTGGTAGCCGCCCAGGGCGGTCTGGATCGCGTGCTGGGCCGGGACGTTGGCGCACATCCGCATGTTGGCCAGCAGCTTGATGCCCTCGATGAAGCTCTCGGCCTTCCAGTTGGGGCCGGTGATCGCCAGCCACCCGGAGCGGTACCCGGCCACCCGGTAGGCCTTGGACAGCCCGGAGAACGTCAGGCAGAGGACGTCCTCCCCGGTGAGGCTCGCGGTGTTGATCATCTCCGCGTCCCCGTAGGTGATCTTCTCGTAGATCTCGTCGGCGAACAGGATCAGCTCGTGCTCGGCGGCGAGGTCCACGATCGACTGCAGCACCTCGCGCGAGTAGACCGCGCCGGTGGGGTTGTTGGGGTTGATCACCACGATGCCCCGGGTGTTCGGGGTGATCTTCGCCGCGAGGTCCTCCAGGTCGGGGTTCCAGTCGTTGTCCTCGTCGCAGCGGTAGTGCACCGGGGTGCCGCCGGACAGGGCCACGGAGGCGGTCCACAGCGGGTAGTCCGGGGACGGGATGAGGATCTCGTCGCCGGGGTTGCACAGCGCCTGCAGGGTCATGGTGATCAGCTCGGAGACGCCGTTGCCCAGGTACACGTCGTCGGTGTCCAGGTTCAGGATCCCGCGGGTCTGGTAGTACTGCACCACGGCGGTGCGCGCCGAGTAGATGCCGCGGGAGTCCGAGTAGCCCTGCGCGTTGGGCAGGTTCTTGATCATGTCCACGAGGATCGCGTCGGGTGCCTCGAAGCCGAAGGGCGCGGGGTTGCCGATGTTGAGCTTGAGGATCCGGTGGCCCTCCGCCTCCATGTGCTCCGCCTGCTCCAGCACGGGCCCGCGGATGTCGTAGAGGACGTTCTTGAGCTTGTCGGACTGCTTCACCACTGACATGCGGTCCACCTTACCCCCGGGCCGGTGGGCGCCCGGGGTGCCGCTCAGGTGTCGTCGCCGCCCTCGAGCCAGTACCGCGCGGCCTCCTCGGGGGTGTACGGATCGCGGGCGGTGGTCATCCGCGTCATCAGCACGAGGTCGTCGGTGTCGATCTGCGCGGAGACCTCGTCGACGACCTCCACGGCCGCGGCCGGCAGCTCCTCGTCTCCGACCGGGACCACGCGCTGGGGGACGAAGTTGTTGAGCGGGTCCGCGAGGACCACGAGGGCGTTGTCCTCGATCGCGGGCGAGGCCGTGAACAGGGCCGCGGCCTGGACCCGGTCGCCCAGCAGGGCGTCCACGAGCTCCTCCTGGTCGCCGAACGGCACGAAGCGCTCGGGGACGCACTCGTAGGCGTCCTCCAGTCCCTCCGGGCCGTAGGAGCGGCCCGCGAAGTCGAGGTCGGTGCCGATGGCGAGCTCGTCGCACACGGGCCCGAGGTCCTCGAGGTCTTCGAGCTCGTGCTCCACGGCGGTCGCCCGGGTGACCACGACCGCCACCGTGTTCTCCGCCGGCGCCGGCTCGAGGGCGCGCAGCCCCTTCGGCAGGACGTCGCGCACGCCGGAGAGCACGTCGTCGTCGTCCGCCCGCTCCTCGCCCAGGCCGAGCAGCTCGGAGAGGTCCTCGGCGAGCCCCCCGTCCTCGGGGGCGGGCGTGCGGCCGGGGCCGGCGGCGCCCGTGGGCGCCGGTGTCGCGGACCCGACCGGGGCCCGCCCGCGCAGATGCAGGTAGAGGTTGCCGGAGTAGTCGGCGACGAGGTCGGCGTCGCCGCGCTCCAGGGCCGCGAGATAGTCCGCGCGCTCGGTCCCCGTCTCGACCACGGTGGCGTCGAAGCCCGCCTCCCGCAGCCGCCCGGCGTAGACGTGGGCGAGCACGGCCGTCTGCCCGGTGGGTCCGGCCGCGATCCGGACGGGGCCCGCCGGGACGCCCGAGCCCGCGGCCGGGGAGACCGGCGCCGGGACCCCGGAGGTGCCGGCGCACCCGGTGAGGACGGTGAGGGCGAGCAGTCCGGCGGTCGTGCGGCGGCGCCTCACCGGTCCCGCCCCGCGGGCCTCGCGGCGGCCGGGGCGACGCCGGCCAGGTCCAGGCCCACCGTCACCAGGCTCACCAGCGGCAGCTGCGGGACCTCGGGCAGCGGGAACCAGCGCGCCTCGTCCGAGGAGCCGTCCACCTCGGCGGTGAGCGTCCCGCCCGTGATGTGCGCCCGGTAGATGACGCGCATCGCGTGGAAGGGGCGCCCGCGCCCGTCCAGGCGCTCCTCGGGCCCCATGTGCCGGCTGTGCACCCCGAGCAGCTCGTCGAGCTCCACGGTGTATCCCGTCTCCTCCGCGACCTCCCGCCGGGCGGTCTGCGCGGGCTGCTCCCCGATCTCCATGCCGCCTCCGGGCAGGCTCCACGCCCCCCGCAGCGTGGGGTGGCGGGGGTTCCAGTGGCTCAGCAGCACCGCCCCGTCCTCGACGATGACGGCGTAGGCACCCACCCGGGTGTCCATGGGGAAGCTCATGGACCCATTCTAGGAAGGCCCCACGGGAACCGACGACCGGCGGCGCGGCGGGCCCGGGGATAATGGGCCGCGTGAGCATCGTCGACAACGCCGTCTACCGGGACGGTCAGCGCGTCGCGTCGCCCGCGACGCTCGAGGAGACCTACCGGCTGCTCGCCCGGCTCCGGGCCGAGGACCCGAGGTGCGCGGACCCGGAGGGGCACTGCGTGCTGGCGTGGATCGGACTGCACAGCCCCTCGGAGGAGGAGCTCGACTCCCTCGCCCGGCACTTCGGGCTGCACGAGCTGGCCATGGAGGACGTGCGGCAGGCCGAGCAGCGGCCCAAGCTGGACCGCTACGGCCGCACCCTGTTCACGGTGCTGCGCCCGGCCGTCTACCAGGACGCCACCGAGACGGTCGACTTCGGGGAGATCCACGTCTTCACGGGCCCGGACTTCGTGATCACCGTCCGCCGGTCCGAGCACGGCCGGGTGGGACGGGTCCGCGCCCGGGTGGAGGCCGAGCCGCAGCTGCTCGCCACCGGCCCCGAGGCGGTGCTCTACGCCGTGCTCGACCAGACCGTGGACGACTACTACCCCGTCGTCCAGGGGCTGGAGAACGACATCGACGAGATCTCCGACGCCCTGTTCTCCGGCTCGGGCGACGGCCTGGTCTCCCAGCGGATCTACCAGCTCACCCGGGAGGTCAGCGCCTTCCACCGGGCGGTCGCCCCGCTGGAGACGGAGCTGCGGCAGTTCCTCGAGGAGCTCGACGGCGCGGACCTCGAGCTGCGGCACGGCCTGCGCGACGTCCTGGACCACCTGATCTACGTCAACAACAAGGTCGAGGGCTTCCAGTCCTCCCTCACCAACGCGCTGATGCTGGACTCCAGTCAGCTCGCCGCCCGGCAGAACGAGGCCGCGATCGAGCAGAACGAGCAGATGAAGCGCATCTCGTCGTGGGCGGCGATCCTCTTCGCGCCCTCGATCATCGGCTCCGTGTACGGGATGAACTTCCGGTTCATGCCCGAGCTGTCCTGGGTGTGGGGCTACCCCATGGCCCTGGCCCTGATGCTGGTGACCGGTGTGGTGCTCTACGTGGTGTTCAGGCTCAAGCGCTGGCTGTGAGCGCCGGGCTCAGGGCTCCCCGTGCTCACGCCGGGCGGCGTCGGACAGTCCCCGGCGGTTGCGCAGCACCCGCTTGACCACCCACCAGGCCACGAGCACGGCGACCGTCACGACCACCACGCGCGAGAAGATCCCGGCGTACTGCTCCGCGAGGTGCCAGTTCTCCCCCAGGTAGAACCCGGCGAGCACGAACACCGTGTTCCAGATCAGCGACCCCGCGGTGCTCAGCAGCACGAAGGCCAGGAAGGACATCCGTTCGACGCCGGCCGGGATGGAGATCAGCGACCGGAAGATCGGGATCATCCGTCCGAAGAACACCGCCGCCCGGCCGTGGCGCTCGAACCACGCCTCGGTGCGGTCCAGGTCGTGCAGGTCCACCAGCGGCATCCGGTCCACGATCACCCGCAGCCGCCGCCGGCCCAGGGCCGCGCCGATCCAGTACAGGGCGACCGCCCCGAGCACCGCGCCCAGGGTGGTCCAGAAGATCGCGCCGGCCAGCGAGAAGTTGCCCTGGCTGGCGGTGAACCCGGCCAGCGGGAGGATCACCTCCGAGGGCAGCGGCGGGAAGAGGTTCTCCAGCGCCACCAGCAGACCGGCGCCCGGGGCGCCGATGGTCTCCATCACCTGCACCGCCCAGTCCGCGACGCCCCCCAGTCCCTCGGCCGCGCCGCTCGCGGCGGCCAGGTCCGGAGCGGTGGGGAGCGCGGCAGCGGTGGGTGCGAGGGCGGCGGGCAGGACGGGGATGGCGGCAGTCATGGGTCCCCTCGGGGCTGGGCGGGGGCGGGCCGCGGTCGGCCCGCCGGATCGACCCCCATTGTGCCCGATGCTCCTCCGGGCCGGCTGGACGGCGCCCGGACCGGCGGGCGGGTTCGCTACGCTTCCCCCATGCTCCTCCCCATGTCGCCCTCCCTTCCCGACCTGAGCTGGCAGTTCTGGCTGGACAAGCCCCTGCGGATCCTGGTCGTCCTGCTCGGCGCGGCCCTGCTCGCCGCCGTGGCCCGGCTGCTCATCCGCCGGGTGTCCGGCGGCATCGCCCGCGGCACCCGTTCCAGGATCGTCCGCCGGCTCGACCGGGGCCGGCCGCGGTGGGTCGAGGACGCCGGGCTCGCGGGGGCCCGCCAGTCGCAGCGGGCCACGACCATCGGCTCCGTGCTCTCCTCCGTGGGCACCGTGCTGATCTGGGCGGTCGCGCTGCTGATGGTCCTCTCGGAGCTCGAGTACGACATCGGCCCCGTCCTGGCCAGCGCCGGGATCGCCGGCGTGGCCCTGAGCTTCGGGGCGCAGTCCCTGGTGAAGGACTACCTGTCCGGGATCTTCATCGTCGCCGAGGACCAGCTCGGGATCGGCGACGTCGTCGACCTCGGCGAGGCCAGCGGCACCGTGGAGTCCGTGGGGCTGCGGGTGACGCAGGTCCGGGACGTCAACGGCACCCTGTGGCACGTGCGCAACGGCGAGATCCTGCGCGTCGGCAACCAGTCCCAGGGCTGGGCGCGCTGCGTGCTGGACCTGCCGGTGCCCTACGACACGAACATCGAGCTGATGACCGAGCTCATCCTGCACGAGGCCACCCTGCTGCGGGACGACCCCAAGGTCGGGGAGTTCATCACCGAGGACCCGGAGGTGTGGGGGGTGGAGGCCGTCACCGGCGAGTCCGTGACCGTGCGCGTCGCCGTGCGCACCGTGCCCCTCAAGCAGTGGGACGTGGCCCGGGCGCTGCGGCTGCGGATGAAGAAGATGCTCGACCGCGAGGGCCTGCACGTGCCGCTGCTGAACCAGACGGTGATCCGGCAGGACGGGACGGCCCCCGGCCCGTCCGGAGCGCCCGAGACGGGACAGGTCCGGGCCGTCCGGCCCGGTGGGCCGGGATCGGGTGCCTGAGTTTCGTCACGACCAACGCGACCCCCGACCCGGCGGACACCGGGGTCCGCGCAGGGTCAGCGCCGACCCCGGCCGCCGGAGCGGCGCCCGCCCCTGACCTGCCCCTTGGCTCCTGCGGCGCGCCCGCCGCCGCCCCGGGCCGTGCCGCGCGACACCCGGCCGGCCCCGCGGGAGGACGTCGGCGTCCGCCCCTTGCCGCCCGCGGCCGCCCCGTCCTCACGGGCCGGCACCGCCGCCGCTCCGCGGGAGCTGTTGGGGCCGCGCCCGCGGACCACGCCCACGAAGTCCTGCACGAGCTCCTCCTGCTCCTCCGGCAGGTCCTGCGGCCACACGAGCAGCACGGGCACCGTGGCGGCGTCGGGCACCACACGGTGGACGAGGTCCTTGCGGTGGTGCAGCCGCGCCACCGACATCGGCACCACGACCAGGCCCAGCCCCGCGGCGACGAGCTCGATCGCGTCCCGGGCGTGGCGGATCGGCGGCAGCGGGGCGTCCGCGGCCGCCGCCTGCGGGGAGCGCAGCCGCTCCCGCTCGGGCAGGGTCGCCGGCTCCTGCAGCAGCACCTCGTCCACGAGCTCCGCGACGGGCACCTCGTCGAGCAGGGTCAGCTCGTGCTCGCGCGGGAGCACCACCACCTGCTGCTCGGCGTAGAGCTCCACGGCCCGGAACTGCCGGCGCAGGGTGGCGAGGTCCTCGGCCCCGGCCCTCGGGTGGGCGGGCAGCCGCACGAAGCAGGCGTGCGCGCGCCCCGTCGCGAGCTCCTCCCGCCACGCGTCCGTCTCCAGCGGGTGCTCGGCCAGGACCCGGCCGCGGTTGCGGTCCCGCCAGCGGAAGAACCACTTGCCCGGCATCACTCCGGGCACGAAGGCGACGGCGAGGTCGGCCGCCCTCCCGGCGTCGTCGTCGGTGGGGTGCAGGGGCCCGGGCGCGTCGTCCATGGCCGCCAATCTACCCACTGCCGTGCAGTCTCCCGACCACGGGGGCGGGAGGCCGGGCGGCACGCCGCTCCCCCGAGATGCGAAACCGGCGCCGGGTGTATAGGATGGAACGGTTGCTCCGGGGCTATAGCTCAGTTGGTAGAGCGTTTCGTTCGCAATGAAAAGGTCAGGGGTTCGATTCCCCTTAGCTCCACCGGATCAGGAGGCCCCCACCAGGCAGGACGCCAGGTGGGGGCCTCCGTCGTGTCCGGGCCGGCCGCGCCCCACGGGTGCCGCCGGCCCGGACCCCAGCCCTCAGGCGAGGTCCGCGCGCAGCTGCGACAGCAGCACTCCCACGACCTCGGAGCCGCCCTCCGCCCCGGCGTGCAGCCGGGACACCTCGGCGCCGTGCAGCAGGCCCACCGCGTAGCGGTCCTCCCCCGATCCCTGGAGGGCCTTCGCCCGGTCCGCGAGCCACCGCTCGACCACCGTGCTGTCCATCACCCGGCCGAGCGCGTCCTGGTAGTCCTCCGCGTCCCGGGCGGCCCGGCGCAGCGACTTCCCGGGGCGGAACCCGGCCCGGTCCAGGACGGCGTCCACGTAGCGCACCCGCTTCACGGCCTTGCGGACGTCGTGCAGGTGCTCGAGCCGCTGCTCCTGCGCCGTCTCCCCGGCCTCCTCCGCCGCGGCCCCCCGCTCGGCCACCCGGACCACCTTCCGCAGGGCCCGGTGCACCAGGGCGTCGGCGGCCTCCCGCGCCGAGAGCTCGGCGCACTCCTCGGTCAGCGGCGGCGCCGCCGCGAACTCCCCGACGTCCGCCAGCAGCTGCAGGTGCTCCCGGGAGGTGACGCGCCGGCGGACGGCGGCGGCGGCCCGCTGCGACTGCTCCTCCGCGGCGCGCTGCAGGACCTCCGCCGCGGCCGGGCCCACCCGGCCGTCCAGGGCCGCCACGCGCCCGGCGAGCAGCTCCGCGGTCACCTCGGCGTCCCGCGCGCCGGACAGCGCCCCGGCGAGCTCGCGCAGCCGCCCGTCCAGCTCCTGCGCGGTGTCCCCCGCGAAGAAGGGCCCGGCCGCGCGCAGCACGCTGCGCAGGGACCGCGAGGTCACCCGCATCTGGTGGACGGCGTCCGGGGCGTCCAGGCGGACCTTGAAGTCCCACAGCACCAGCTGCTCGGCCAGCCCGTCCAGCACCGTCCGGAGGACCTCCGGGCCCGTGCCCTTCGCCTTCCGCCCCTTCTTCCCTGTCTTCTTCCCTGTCTTCTTCCCTGTCTTATCGGTCTTCTTCTCGGTCTTCTGGCTTGCCTTCTGCCCGGTCTTCTGGCCCTTCTTGCCTTGCTTGCCCTTCTGGCCCGTGGCGTCCGTCCCCGTCGTCCGCCCGGGCCTCTCCCCCGGCGACGACGCCTCCTGCGCGGACCCGTCCGCCGCGGGTGCGCCGGCCCCGTCCTCGGCGCCGAGCGCCCGGGCGATCTTCGCCCGGGAGTTCGAGGGCCGGCCGCCCACTGCGAAGATCGCGGACTCAACCGCGTCGAAGATCTCCTGCTGCCGCTCCTCGGGGATCGACCCGTCGAGGAGCTCGACCTCCCACTCGGACCAGGAGCGCGCCGTGCCCGTGCGCTCGTCGACGGCCTCCACGACGTCGGCTGCGAGCTCGGCGACCTCGTCCCCACCGGCGTCGCTGACCGTCTGGACCTGCCGGACGGTGCGCAGGGTCGCGATCGGCCGCAGCGGCTCCCCGCCGGTGAGCCCGGCCAGCAGGTGGCGCACGGCCGCGGGCATCCGGTCCGGGGTCCGCAGCAGCGGGACCTGCCACTCCTGCCGGCCGGTGACCTCGGAGAACTTCACGTGCCACCCGTCGTCGGCGCCGCCCCGGCGGCGGCGCAGCGCCACGGACCGCCGGCCCAGTGCCATGTCCTCCGTGTCGTAGTAGACCGCCTCCATGCGGTGCTCCACGGCCTCGGCGGAGACCGTGTAGCCCGGCAGCCCGCTCCAGTCGACGCCGCTCTCGGCGCCCTCCGGCACCTCGTACTTGCGCTCGACCTCGCGGTGGGCGACGGCGGTCATGGGTCCTCCTCGGTCGGGGCGCCCGGCGGCCGGAGCCGGCGGGCGGCTGTTGTGACGATGATATCGGGACGACACGCACGGCCCACCGGACGGCTCCGCCGCCCGGTCGTCGACCGGGCGGCGGAGCGGGGTGCGGGCGGACAGCGGCGCGAGCGCCTCAGGCGCGGCGGCGCTTCAGGACGTCGTCGAGGTCGAGGGCGGCACGCCCGCGCTCCTCCCCCGTGCGCACCGCGTCCTTGAGGCTGCTGGAGCTGGAGGCGGGCTGCTCGGGCACCGGCAGCGGCTCCGGGGCGGGGCGCTCCACCACCGGCGCCTCCGCGTAGGTCGGCCGCGGCACCGGCACCGGCTCCCACGTCCGGCCGGGATCGGCGGACTCGCGCGCCACCCGCAGCGCCTCGGCCCGCAGCTCCTCCACGGTGAACGCCGGGGGGACCCGGGGCTGCTCGTGCTCGGCCGGGAGGTCGAGGTCCTCGGCGGGGTCGTCGTGGGCGGCGGGCAGCCGCTCACCGGGGAGCTGCTCGGCCGGGAACTGCTCGAGCGCCCCGTCCTCGTTGTCGAACAGGGCCACGTCCCCGCGGGGGGCGTGCGGGTCCACGGTCGCGGCCGGGACCGGGGCCGCCCCGCGGCGGGCGGCCCGGTCCTGCACGGCCAGGTAGCGCAGGGCGAGCACGGAGCCCACCGCGAGCAGGAGGAGGAACACGGGCCAGGGCCAGCTCACCGCGGCCGAGAAGGGCGCGACGACGGCGGTGAGCAGCGCGGCCAGGAGCGCGGTGCAGCCGGCCAGGAAGAGGCCGGCGCGGCCGCGCCGGACGCGCAGCGTCCCGGGGCGCCGGGCCGTGCCGGCCGACGGGGAGACGGTGTCGGTGGTCGCCATGGTGATCCTTCGTCGGCGGGACTCGGGGAAGGGAACCGCGGCCTGCGGAGGAGACTCTTCCGCGGCGGAGGCCGCACCGGCCGGGTCGGTGCCGGTGTCCTGGGCCTGCGCCGCGACGGATGCCCCGCGGCGGTGCTGCAGACGCGGCACGACCCAGTACAGGGAGAGCGCGCACACCACGGCCAGCACGGCCGAGCTGCTCACCCAGATCATGGTCGTGGTCCTGCCTCTGCGATCGCTCGGACGAGCGGGAAGGGAACCGCCGGCGCGCGGCGTGTCCCGGCCCGGGGGTCGGGCCGTGAGGCACAGCCTACTACCGGGGGGCGCCGCCTGTGGGTATCCCTGTGGACACGGCGGGCCCGGTCACTCCCACACGGCGGGCCGGTCCGAGGCGGTGAACCGCCGCACCAGCCCCTCGGGCACCTCCGGGGCGGTGATCGCGAAGCTGCGGTGGTCCGTCCACCGCCCGTCGATGTGCAGGAAGTCCTTGCGCAGGCCCTCGTCCCGGAACCCGAGCTTCTCGACCACCCGCAGGGACTTGGTGTTCTCCGGGCGGATGTTGATCTCCATCCGGTGCAGTCCCAGCCCCTGGAAGCAGTAGTCGGTGGCCATGGCCACCGCCATGGGCGCGACGCCGCGCCCCGCCTGCTCCCGGTCCACCCAGTAGCCCAGGCTCGCCGAGAGGAAGGATCCCCAGGAGATCCCGGAGACGGTGAGCTGGCCGACAAGGCCGAACTGCTCCGTCCCCGGGATCCGCTCCGTGATCACGAACGGGAGGGCCGTGCCCTGTCGCGCCTGCTGGTCGAGGGTCCGCACGAACTGCCCGAACGTGGGGGCGGCCCCGCCGGGGGCGGGGTTCGTCGCCTCCCAGGGATCGAGCCACTCGCGGTTGCGGGCGCGCACGACGTCCCACTCGCGGCGGTCCCCCCGGGCCAGGGGGCGCAGCCGGAGATCGCCCCAGGACACGACGACGGGCCACCGGAACTGTCCGGCCACGGCAGCGCGGCCTCTCAGCCGACCGGCAGCGACCGGGTGTAGTCCTTGAGCCACTCCCGCAGCTCCGGGCCCAGGTCCTCCCGCTCCGAAGCCAGGATGATGTTGGCCTTCAGGTAGCTGAGCTTGTCGCCGGTGTCGTAGCGGCGGCCCTTGAAGACCACCCCGTACACCCCGCCGCCGGCCCCGTCGCGCCCGGCCAGGGTCTGCAGCGCGTCGGTGAGCTGGATCTCCCCGCCGCGGCCCGGAGCGGTGTTCTCCAGCACCTCGAACACGTCCGGGTGCAGCACGTAGCGGCCGATGATGGCCAGGTTCGACGGCGCCTCCTCCGGGGCCGGCTTCTCCACCAGCCCGTTGATCCGCACGTACTCGTCGCCCTCCACCGCGCTCACGTCGGCGCAGCCGTAGGAGCTGATCTGCTCGGGCTCGACCTCCATCAGCGCCACCACGGAGCCGCCGGTGCGCTCCTGGACCTCGATCATCTGGGTCAGCAGGTCGTCGCGGGCGTCGATGAGGTCATCGCCCAGCAGCACCGCGAAGGGCTCGTCGCCCACGTGGATCTTGGCCCGCAGCACCGCGTGCCCCAGCCCCTTGGGATCGGCCTGGCGCAGGTAGTGGATCTCCCCCAGCTCCGAGGCGTGCTCGACCTCGCGCAGCAGGGCGGTCTTGCCGGACTCCTCCAGCTGGTGCTCCAGGGCCGGCACCCGGTCGAAGTGGTCCTCGAGAGCTCTCTTGGACCGGCCGGTGATCATCAGCACGTCCTGCAGACCGGCGTCCACGGCCTCCTGCACCACGTACTGGATGGCCGGGCGGTCCACGACCGGCAGCATCTCCTTGGGCATGGCCTTCGTCGCGGGCAGGAACCGGGTGCCGAGCCCGGCGGCGGGGATCACGGCCTTGCGGACCGCGCGGGGGTTGCTGTTTCCACTCATGGGCACAGGCTAACGGATCGACGACCGCAGCCGGTTGATCCCCACGCCGCCCGCGGCTACCCTCGCACCACCGGCCCGGACGGGCCGGTCGGTCCGGGACGCCGTCCCGGCCGGGCACCGGACAGGAGCGGACGCGACGATGACCGACCCGGGCACCCCGGCCGAGGCGAAGGCCCGTCTGCGCCGGGAGCTGCGCGCGACCCGCACCCGGCGGGCTCGCGCCGCACGCGAGCACGCCGCCGTGGGCTTCGAGCGGCACCTGGCCGAGCTGCTCGCCGGCAGCCCCCACCTCGACGTCGCGGCGTACCTGCCGATGCCGACCGAACCTCCCCTGGAGCCGGCCCTCGCCGCGGCGCACCGGCGCGGGCACCGGATCTGGGTGCCGGTGTGCGAGCCGGGCCGCCGGCTCGCCTGGGCGCACTGGACCCCGGACGCCCTGGTGCGCACCGGCGGCCTGGGCGGGCTGCGCGAACCCGTGGGCGCCCGCCACGGAGCCGAGGTGATGCGGTCGGTGGGCGTGCTGCTGGTGCCCGCGCTCGCGGTCGCCCACGACGGCGGACGGCTGGGCTTCGGCGGCGGCTACTACGACCGGTTCCTGGCGCAGCTGCCCCGCACGGCGCACCCCGAGCTGCGCACCGCGGTGTGCGTGTTCGCCGACGAGGTGCTGCCCGCCGGAGCGGTCCCCACGGAGCCGCTCGACGCCCCCGTGGGGCTCGCGCTCACGGAGGACGGGCCCGTGCGCCTGGGCGCCCGGACGGGTGCCGGCACACGGTAGAATCAGCACTCGACACCTTCGAGTGCCAGAGAGCGCACCCGGCGACCGTTTCCAGGAGGACCCATGCCCGTCTACGCCTACGCCTGCAAGGACTGCGGCCACGCGTTCGACATCCGCCAGTCGTTCAGCGAGGAGGCCCTGACCGCCTGCCCCGAGTGCGGCGGCGGCCTGCGCAAGAAGTTCAACACCGTGGGCGTGGTGTTCAAGGGCTCCGGCTTCTACCGCAACGACTCACGCTCGGACCGCTCCGGCACGAGCTCCTCGTCCGCCGCGTCCTCGCCGGCTCCCGCGGCGGCCGACGCCGCGCCCGCGGCCGCCGCCGCGTCCACCGCTTCCTCCGCCCCGGCCTCCACCGGGGCGTCCGCCTCCGGCACGGGCGGCTCCTCGGCCTGAGCCGACGCCCTCCCCCCTCCCGGCGTCCGCGCTCCACCGGCCGTACGGCCCCGCCCCGCCCCGCGGCCCCGTCCCCCGGCCCCCGTCCGGCCGTGCCCCGTGGACGGCCGGGACCGTAGCGTGCCGGCCATGAGTCCTCGTCCGCGCCCCGCCCGGCGCCGCTACCCGCTGTCCCTGCACCTGCGCTCGGCGCTGTCCCGGCGCCGCCGGCTCGCCGCGGCCGTCCTCGTCAGCCTCGCCCTGGGCCTGGTCGTCCTCCGGCTCGGCCCGCCCCGGGCCGGCACCGTGCCGGTCGTGACCGCCGCCGAGGCCCTGCCGGCGGGCACGGTGCTCGGACCGGAGCAGCTCGCGGTGGCCGCCTATCCGCGCGGACTGGTGCCCGAGGGCGCCGTCGCCGACCCGGCCGAGCTGGCCGGGCGCACCCTGGCGGGCGCCGCCGGCACGGGCCAGCCGCTGACCGGCTCCACCGTCGTCGGCCCCGGGCTGCTCACCGGCCGCCCGCCCGGGGCCACCGCGGTGACGCTGCGCATCGACGACCCGGCCGTCCTGCAGCACGTGCGCGCGGGGGACCACGTGGACGTCGTCGGCCTCTCCGACGACGCCCCCGCCGACGCCGACCTCCCCGACGAGCGACGGGTCCTGGGCCGGGCCCTGCCCGTGCTGTGGGTCCCCGACCCCGCGTCCGGTGCGGGCGGCGGACTGCTCGCCGCCTCGCCCGGTGAGGAGGCGGGCCTGCTGGTGGTGGGGGCCCCGCACGAGGACGCGGCCCGGCTGGCCGGTGCCGGGCCCAGCACCGTGGTGCTCGTGCCCGCGCCCGTCAGCCCCAGTGCGGAGGCCTCTGGGCCCTGAGCCAGTCCTCGTGCGCCTCGTCCGGGGATCCGTCCCCGGCCCCGGATGCCGGGTCGTCGAGGCCGGCCAGGCGCGGCTCCGGCCCGGAGGACGTGCCGCCGGTCGCCCGCCGGGACCGGCGCCGCACGGCGGGCCGGTCCGGGGCGGGCGACTCCTGGCCGGGCCGGTCCGGGGCGGGCGACTCCTGGCCGGGCCGGTCCGGGGCGGGATCGGCCGGGACCGGGGCCCCCGGCTCACCGGGCACGGGAGTCCCTCCCCGGACCGGTGGGCAGGCCGAGGTAGCGCCGGATCAGGTCGGCCACCGTGTCGGGATCGGTGAAGACCTCGAGCGTCCACAGGGTGAGGTAGTTCCAGCCGGTGCGCTCGAGCTGCTGCGGCCGCAGCCGCGAGCGCTCCCGCACGGACAGCGCCGCGGCCTCGGCGGAGCCGTCGGACTGCCCGGCCACGGGGATGCGCAGCGGACGGCCCTCGGCGCGGCTCCGGCCGTCGAGCACGGCGCCGGCCGACATCGACTCGGTGTCCGCCCAGGCCGCGAGGTCGACGACCCCGGCGTGGTGCAGCCGCACCGAGGCCCCGCCCTGCGCGAGCCGGCGGGCGAGGTCCACCACCAGGGCGTCCTCGTGGGTGCGGCGGGGGCTCTCCTCGGGCCCCGCGCCGGCGCCCAGGTGCATGGCGAGCACGCGGGCGAAGTCCCGGGCGCCGTGCTGGAGCCCCTTGGCCTCCACCTCCTCCGGGTGCAGCGAGGTCACGATCCGGGTGGTGTGCCGGGCCCGGGTCATGGCCAGCACGAACGCCTGCCTGCCGTGCCGCTCGGACAGCGCGCCGAGGTACGGCACGGTGCGGCCGTTGGCCGTCTTGCCGAAGCCCAGGGAGAAGATCACGGTGTCCCGGACGATCCCCGCCGCACGGTGCAGGTCGACCACCCGGAAGGACTCGGGGCCCGGGGCGAAGAACGCCGCGGTGCCCGGCTCCTCCCGCATCCGCCGCCGGACGGCCTCGGCGATCCGGGCGGCGTGCACCGCGCTGGCCGTCACCACGGCCAGCGAGCGGCGCGGGTGGCGGGCGGCGTGCTCGAACACCAGCTCGACGACCCGGCGGACCTCGGCGGCCGGCGCCTGGATGCCCTCGATCGCGGCGGTCAGGGCGCCCACGCCGTCGGGGACGTACTCCACGGAGAGCGCCGGTGCCGCGCCGGTGACGGATTCGCCGTGCGGCAGCCGGCGCAGCCGCCCGCCGTAGAACTGCTCGTCGAGGTAGCGGAAGACCCGCTCGTCCATCGACCGGTGCACGGTCCGCAGCGTCCGCTCCGGCACCACGCGGGAGAGGGCGTCGAAGGCGCTGTCCACCTCGACCACGGGGTGGGCACCCGGGACCGGCGCCGCGGTGGGCGCCACGGTGAAGGGCTGGGGCCGGCCCAGGTGCGGGTCGCCGAACGCGATCACCTGCCGGCAGCGGGTCAGCGCCGGCAGCACCGCCGCGAGCGGGGAGCTCTCGGCGTCGAGGACCACCACGGCGTCGAAGTCGTGCTCCTCGGGCAGCGCCGCCGAGAGGACGAGCGGGCTGGCCGTCCACACGGGCACCAGCGAGCCGATCAGCTCGCCGGCGGAGGCGCCGACCTCCTCCAGCGGCGCGGCGCCGGCGCGCAGCATCCGGCGCAGGGCGGCGCCGGCGCGCGGGGAGCGCCGCACGGTGCGCTGCCAGCGGTCGGCGAGCTCCCACAGCAGCCGGGCGGCGCCGGAGGCGATGTGCGCCGCGTCCGCGCGCCGGAACGTGGACTCCACGGTGCGCAGGGTGTGCCCCTCGGGCATCGCCAGGAAGTCGTCGGCGGTGATCATGGCCTCCAGGGTGGACTGCCACCAGGCCAGGTCGAACTCCCCGGGCACCTGCTCGGGCGCCACGGTGCGCCGCACCAGGTCGTCCACGAGCTCGCCGAGGCCCTGTGCGCGCAGCTCGTCGAGCAGGACCGTGCGCTCGGGCAGCATCTCGAGGTTGTCCTCGTCGTTGATGAGACCGTCCAGGGTCTCGCGCAGGCGGTCGATCGGCCGGGCGAGCAGGTCCTCGCCGGCCGGGGCGCCCTCGAGCGCGATCGCCAGGCCCTCCAGGTCCTCCACGAACCGGGCGTGCACGGCCGCGAGCTCCTCCACCCGCTCGGAGACCACGGGGTGCTTCGACGACGTGGCCCACTCCTGCCAGCGCTCCCGCTGCGACTGCACCCGCACGAGGGCGCTGTGCAGGTCGGACAGGTGGACGCCGTGCCGGATGTACTCCTTGGCGGCCTTGCGCAGCCGCGAGCGCTGCAGACCGGTCATCTCGATCCCGTGCTCGCGGCGCCAGGCGGAGCCGGCGGTGGCGGCGACCAGGTCCGTGACCGGCCGGTCGTAGATGTCCGGGGTGAACCGGGTCAGGGAGTCCTGGACCTCCTGGAGCAGCCGCAGCTGCCGCCCCCACTCCGGGACGGTCGTGCCGCCGCGCAGCCCGCTGGTGGCCAGGACGTGGCGCATCCCGGTCTCCAGCGTGGTCAGCTCGAGCAGCAGGGACTGGGCGAGGCGGTGGGCCTGGCGGGACTCGTCCTCGTTGACCAGCCGCGCCCCGCTCCACGGCCCGGCCAGGGTCCCGGTGTCGAAGGCCCCGAGCTCGGCGGCGCGCTCGAGGCGGGCCACCACGGCGTCCCGGTCCGCGACGGCGTCGAGCACCGAGCGCGGGAAGCGCACCGCGGTGGCCGGGGCCGGGCGGCGGGAGGTCAGCTCGGCGAGGGCCTGCACCGCCCGGTAGGGGGAGACGGACCAGCGCGGGCGCACGGTGTGCAGGGACCGCACGTGCTCGGCCAGCTGGTCGCGGCTGGTGCGCAGCGTCTCGTGCAGCTCGGCGAGGTCGGGGCGCTCGGCGCGCTCGTTGCGGGCGACCGCGCGGATGAGCTGCTGGGCCACGTCGGCGTCGCTGAGCTGGGAGGACAGCGGCAGCACCGCGGTGCCCAGACCGAGCCCGTCCATCCGGCGCCCGAAGGCGGCGAGGGTGGTGCGCCGCTCCCCCAGCACGAGGACGGTGCGCCCGGCGGCCACGAGGGTGCCCACGGCGTTCACGGCGGTGTCGAGCTGGCCCGTGCCGGGCGCGGCGGTGACCACGAAGGAGTGCCCCTGCGCCGCGAGGTCGAGGACCTCCTGCTGGGGGCCGTCGGCGTCGAGCAGCAGCAGCTCGCCGGCGGGGTCGCGCTCGTCCAGCGGGGGCGCGTCGTGGGAGATCTCCTGCACCTGGGGGATGCGCCCCACGGCGGCGGCCTTGAGCCGGGCGAGGTCCCGCACCACCGCGGTGCGCGCCACGACCGACAGGTCGGCGGGACGGTCGTGCAGGTCCGCGAACGTGGAGACGAGCAGCTTGTGCTCCACGTGCATCCCCGGCACCGCCCCGGCCAGGGTGCGCAGGGTCTCCAGTGCCGGGGCCGGGTCGAGCCGGCGGGTGCCGTAGGCGAGCCGGGCCAGTTCTCCCGAGGTGAGGTCCACGCCGTGGTCGGCCGCCAGCCGGCGGACCATGGCGGGGTTGAGCCGGGCGGGACCCACCAGCTGCAGCTCGAAGTCGTCGAGCTCGGGGCGCGGCCGGAGCGTGAGCGGGGCGAGCAGCACCGGGGCGATCCAGCGCCGCTGGCCCGCCCCGGTCGGGTCCGAGCCCTTGGGCCGGGCCAGCCAGGAGGCGGTGCCGGCGGCGAGGTACGCGGCGTCGAGCCCGTGGTTGACCGACAGCTCGTGGATCTTGGTGCGCAGGGAGCGCGCGGCCCGCACGGCCAGGCCGTAGGCCTGCGGGTCGTGCACGATCGTGGACAGGCGGGTGGGCCGGCCCATGAGCAGCTGCGCCTGGCCCGAGGAGTTCGCCTCGGTGAGGTCGATGCAGACGTTGTCGACCTGGTTGAAGTCCAGCAGGGTGTCCGGCCCGGTGTAGGCGTCCATCTGCCGGGTCCACGGCTGCAGCGAGACGCGCTCGGGCGGCGTCCCGGGGGTGTCCGACGTCCGGGGGGTGCGGTCGGATCCGATCGACATGGTTCTCCTCCTGCGCCGCGGCCCGCGGGCCCGGCGCGCACGGGCCGGGCGGTCCGCGCGGACCACCCGACCCCGGCTGCTCGTGTCTCGCCCGTGCGGGGGCCGGTCGTGCGGGCCTGCGCCCGTTCGACGGCTACTCCCGCTGGACGGCTACTCCCACTCGATGGTGCCCGGGGGCTTGGACGTGACGTCCAGCACCACCCGGTTGACGTCCTCGACCTCGTTGGTGATCCGGTTGGAGACGCGGGCCAGCAGGTCGTAGGGCAGGCGCGACCAGTCGGCGGTCATGGCGTCCTCGCTGGAGACCGGGCGCAGCACGATCGGGTGCCCGTAGGTGCGGCCGTCGCCCTGCACGCCCACCGAGCGGACGTCGGCCAGGAGCACGACCGGCATCTGCCAGACCTCGTCGTCGAGCCCGGCGCGGGTGAGCTCCTCGCGGGCGATGGCGTCCGCCCGGCGCAGCACCGCGAGATTGGCCTCGGTGACCTCCCCGATGATCCGGATGCCCAGGCCGGGGCCCGGGAAGGGCTGGCGGCCCACGATCTCGTGAGGCAGGCCCAGCTCCCGGCCCACGGCCCGCACCTCGTCCTTGAACAGGGTGCGCAGCGGCTCCACGAGCTCGAACTGCAGGTCCTCCGGCAGCCCGCCCACGTTGTGGTGGCTCTTGATGTTGGCGGCGCCCTCCCCGCCGCCGGACTCGACGACGTCGGGATAGAGGGTGCCCTGGACGAGGAAGCGCACGGGCTCGCCCTCCTGGGCGGCGGTGCGGGCGACGGCCTCCGCGGCGGCCTCGAAGGAGCGGATGAACTCCCGGCCGATGATCTTGCGCTTCTGCTCCGGGTCGGTGACGCCGGCCAGGGCGCCGAGGAAGCGCTCCTTCTCCTCGGCCACGTACAGGTTGACGCCCGTGGCGGCGACGAAGTCCTTCTCGACCTGCTCGGCCTCGCCCTCCCGGAGCAGGCCGTGGTCCACGAACACGCAGGTGAGCTGGTCGCCCACGGCGCGCTGGACCAGGGCGGCGGCCACGGCGGAGTCCACGCCGCCGGAGAGCCCGCAGATCACGGAGGCGGAGCCGACCTGCTCGCGGATCCGCTGGACGTGCTCCTCGATGATGTTGCCGGTGGACCAGGTCGGCTCCACGCGCGCGCCGTCGAACAGGAAGTGCTCCAGCACCTGCTGCCCGTGCACGGAGTGCTTGACCTCGGGGTGCCACTGCACCCCGTACAGCCGGCGGGTGTCGTCGGCGAACGCGGCCACCGGGGTGGTCTCGGTGGAGGCGAGGACCTCGAACCCGGCGGGCGCCTCGACCACGGAGTCGCCGTGGCTCATCCACACGGTCTGGGTGCCGGGCGAGCCCTCGAGGATGGAGGCACCGGGGCCGCCCACGGCGGTCGCGGTGGTCGCGCCGTACTCGCGGGCCCCGGTGTGCGCGACCGTGCCGCCGAGGGCCTGGGCCATGGCCTGGAAGCCGTAGCAGATGCCGAAGACGGGCACGCCGGCCTCGAAGAGGGCGGGGTCCTGCTGCGGGGCGTCCTCGGCGTAGACGGAGGACGGGCCGCCCGAGAGGATGATCGCCGCCGGCCGCTTGGCGAGGATCTGCTCGGTGGACCAGGTGTGCGGGACGATCTCGGAATAGACGTTGGCCTCGCGGACCCGGCGGGCGATCAGCTGCGCGTACTGCGCGCCGTAGTCGACCACCAGGACCGGGCGCTGCTCCAGCTCGGTACGGGTCTCAGGTGTTTCGGTCACGCCCTCCATCCTAGGCCAGGCGCAGGAGGGGCTCAGTACCGCTTGGCGGCCTTCGGGTTGGCGCGCAGCTCCGCGGTGGTCGAGGCGTGGATCTTGCGCTCCACCACGAAGGACAGGAACGGCACGACGCCGCCGAGGGCCATGACCACCAGCTGGGGGAAGGGCCAGCGCATGAGCGTCCAGACCCGGAAGCAGGAGACGAGGTAGACCACGTAGAACCAGCCGTGCACGATGAGGATCCACGTGGAGATGTTGACCCCGCCGGCGAGGTTCTCCAGCTCCAGGTCCTGCCAGCCCAGGGCCACCGTCTGCCCCGTGAGCTTGTCCGTGCCCCCGGCGATCAGGTCGTAGCCCAGCCCGTAGCGGGTGATCATCTCGGCCACGAGCAGCAGCAGGAACGTGCCGGAGATCCAGGCGCAGACCATGTAGAAGGTCAGCGCCCCCCGGATCTGCGCCTCGGTGCCGCCGAAGCGCCGGCGCGGCTGCAGGGCCGCCCGGCGCGGGACCCGGCCGGGTCCGCCGGATGCGGGCCGGGCGTCCTGCGGGAGCGAGACCCGCACCCCGTCGGTGCGCTCCTTCGGGGAGGGGGTCGGCTGGGTCGGTTCAGTCATGGTGGGCTCCGGTCCTGTCCTGGGTCCTGTCCTGGGTGTCGTCGGTCCTGCCGTGGGCGCCGGCGCCGCGGGCCCGGTCGCCGGGCCCGTCCTCGGGCCGGTGGCCGGGCTGGTCGTCGAACCAGTAGTACTCCCCCGCCTCGGGGTCGTAGTAGTAGTAGCGTCCGCTCGCCTCGTCGAGGTAGTACTCGCCCTCGAAGTAGAAGTACTCCTCCGGGTGCTGCTCGCGCAGCCACTCGTCGCGCACGAACCGCCACCAGATGTAGAGGGCGAAGCCGGCGAAGACCACCCACTCGACAGCGTAGAAGAGGTTGAGCAGGTTCACGGACTCGTCCGTGGGCTGCTGGTCGATCTCCAGCTCGGACAGCTGCGGGCTCAGCAGCGCCGGGTCCGGGGCGAGCGTCCCGTCCGCGCGGAGCTGGAAGGGCGCGGAGGCGGGGTTCTCGGCGAAGGCCGCCACGAACCCGGCGTAGAGCGGGGCGTCCCAGAGGTTGGTGAGCTGGGCGGGGGAGACCGTGCCCACCTGGCCCTCCGGCAGGTCCTCGCCGGGCACCGGGCCCTCGGCGGGCAGGTAGCGCCCGACGACGCCGACCCGGCCCTCGGGCTCCGCCGGCACGGCCGCGGGATCGGCGGTCCAGCCGCGGGCCACGGCCACGGTGAGCTCGCCGGCGGCGTCCGGCCACCGGCCCGCGCTGTCGGCCACGGTCAGGGCCGAGACGACCCAGTAGCCCTCGGACCCGTCCTGCAGCCGGCCGGGGACCAGGAGCGTGGAGCCGTCCTGGTAGTCCCCGGTGACCGTGATCAGCTGGTCGGCCTGCGCCGCGGTGACGGCAGTGCCGGCCTCGGCGGCCTCGGCGAGCGGGACGGCCACGTCCTTGGCGGGGTCCGCCACGGTGCGGGCCTGCTCGCTGGACTCCAGCTGCCACTGGCTGAGCAGCACGAAGCCCACGGCCAGCCCGAGGCTCACGAGCAGCGTGAGGATCGATCGGGGGCGCAGGGCGGTCGTGAGCACCCGTCAAGGCTAGTGCGCCTTCCTGGACGTTCGCCAATCCCCGCCCGCCCGTCCGGGACGTCGGCGCGGGCCCCGGTGCCGGGGCCCGCGCGGATCCCGGCGCGGGCGGGGCTCAGCCGCGGATGACCACCTCGGCGCGCTGGAACTCCTTGAGCTCCAGGTACCCGGTGGTGGCCATCGACCGGCGCAGCGCCCCCACGAGGTTGGAGGTGCCGTCCACGTGCCGGGAGGGGCCGAAGAGCACCTCCTGCAGCGGCCCGACCGTGCCCACCCGGGTGCGCAGCCCGCGCGGGAGCTGCCCGTGGTGCGCCTCCGCGCCCCAGTGCCAGCCCTGCCCCGGGGCCTCGGCCGTGCGGGCCAGGGCGGTGCCCAGCATCACGGCGTCGGCGCCCATCGCGAGGGCCTTGACGATGTCCCCGGAGACCCCCACGCCGCCGTCTGCGATGACGTGGACGTAGCGGCCGCCGGACTCGTCGAGGTAGTCCCGGCGGGCGGCGGCGACGTCGGAGATCGCCGTGGCCATGGCCGCGTGGATGCCCAGGGTGTTCTGGATCCGCATGGACGCGCCGCCGCCGAAGCCCACGAGCACCCCGGCGGCGCCCGTGCGCATGAGGTGCAGGGCGGGGGTGTAGCCGGCCGCGCCGCCCACGATGACCGGGACGTCGAGGTCGTAGATGAACTTCTTGAGGTCCAGGGGCTCCTGGTTGCGGGAGACGTGCTCCGCGGAGACCGTGGTCCCGCGGATCACGAAGACGTCCACCCCGGCGTCCAGGACGGTCCGGTAGTGCTCCACGGTGCGCTGCGGGGTGAGCGAGCCCGCCACGATCACTCCGGCCTCCCGGATCTGGGCGAGCCGGGCGGTGATCAGCTCGGGCTGCACCGGGGCCTCGTAGAGCTCCTGCATCCGGCGGGTCGCGGCCGGGGCGTCGTCGCCGGAGAGGTCCGCGATCTCGTCGAGCACCGGCTGCGGGTCCTCGTAGCGGGTCCACAGCCCCTCGAGGTCCAGCACGCCCAGTCCCCCGGCGCGGCCGAGGGCGATGGCCGTCTCCGGGGACGTGGCCGAGTCCATCGGTGCACCCAGGAAGGGGATCGAGAACCGGTAGGCGTCGATCTGCCAGTCCGTGGAGACGTCCCGGGGGTCGCGGGTGCGGCGGGAGGGGACGAGGGCGATCTCGTCGAGGGAGAAGGTGCGGCGGGCGCGTTTGGAGCGGCCGATCTCGATGTCGTAGCTCATGGTGTCCTTTCCGAACGGTGCAGCGGACCGCCGCTCAGCGCTGGTAGTTGGGTGCTTCGACGGTCATGGTGATGTCGTGCGGGTGGGACTCCTTGAGCCCGGCGGGGGTGATGCGCACGAACCGGCCCTTGTGCTTGAGCTCCTCCAGGCTGTGGGCGCCCACGTAGAACATGGTCTGGCGCAGGCCGCCGTCGAGCTGGTGCACCACGGCCGAGAGCGGGCCCCGGTAGGGCACCTGGCCCTCGATGCCCTCGGGGATGAGCTTCTCGTCGCTGGAGACGTCGGCCTGGAAGTAGCGGTCCTTCGAGTAGGAGGACTTCTTGCCGCGGGACTGCATGGCGCCCAGCGAGCCCATCCCCCGGTAGGTCTTGAACTGCTTGCCGTTGACGAAGATCAGCTCGCCCGGGGACTCGTCGCAGCCGGCGAGCAGGGAGCCGACCATCACGGAGTCCGCGCCGGCCACGAGGGCCTTGCCGATGTCCCCGGAGTACTGCAGGCCGCCGTCGGCGATCAGGGGCACGCCCGCCGGGATCGCGGCCTTGGCCGCCTCGTTGACGGCGGTCACCTGGGGCACCCCCACGCCGGCGATGATGCGGGTCGTGCAGATCGAGCCGGGGCCCACGCCGACTTTCACGGCGTCCGCGCCGGCGTCCACGATGGCCTGCGCGCCGTGCCGGGTGGCGGCCTGGCCGCCGATCACGTCCACGTGGGCGGCGGCGGGCTCCGCCTTGAGCCGGGCGACCATGTCGAGCACGCCCTGGGAGTGACCGTTGGCGGTGTCGATGAACAGCGCGTCCACCCCGGCCTCCACGAGGGCCATGGCGCGCTCGAAGCCGTCGCCGAAGAAGCCGACGGCGGCGCCGACGCGCAGGCGTCCCTCGTCGTCCTTCGTGGCGTGCGGGTACTGCTCGGCCTTGGTGAAGTCCTTGATGGTGATCAGGCCGGTGAGCCGGCCGGCGCCGTCGACGAGCGGGAGCTTCTCGATCTTGTTCGAGGCCAGCAGGGCGTGGGCGGCGTCCTTGGCCATCCCCACCTTGCCGGTGATCAGGGGCATGGGCGTCATGATCTCGTGCACCCGGCGCTTCGGGAAGTCGCTCTCCGGCAGGTAGCGGGTGTCCCGGTTGGTGATGATGCCCAGCAGCTTCTGCTCCGCGTCCACGACCGGCAGCCCGGAGACCCGGTAGTAGCCGCAGAGCCGGTCGAGCTCCTCGAGGGTCGCGTCCGGGGAGATGGTCACGGGGTCGGTGATCATGCCCGACTCGCTGCGCTTGACCCGGTCCACGTGCTCCGCCTGGTCCTCGATCGAGAGGTTGCGGTGGATCACGCCGAGACCGCCCTGGCGGGCCATCGCGATGGCCATCGGGGACTCGGTGACGGTGTCCATGGCGGCGGACAGCAACGGCACCTCCAGGGTGATGCGCCGGGACAGGCGGGTGCGCGTCGAGGCCTCCGAGGGGATGACGTCCGTGTTGCCGGGCAGCAGCAGGACGTCGTCGTAGGTCAGCCCGGTGAACCCGAACGGGTCCTCGGACAGGGCGGTGGGGACGGCGGTATCCGACACGGTGGGGCCTTTCAGCATCGAGGGAATCCCGACCATTCTACGGGCCCGCCGCCGCGCCGGACCCGGCCGGCGGCCGGGCTGTGCCCGGTCTCACGCCGCGGCGCCGGCGGCGACTCCGTCGGCGGCCGGGGACAGCAGCCGCTCTAACGCGTGCAGCCAGTACCGCCCGACCGCCAGCGGCCGGCTCGACACCAGCTTGCGCACGCAGGACAGGGTGAGGAAGAACGCCGAGATCAGCAGGAACACGTCCACCCCGCCGGAGACCCGCCCGAGGAACACGTGGTAGAGCACCACCAGCAGCACCGCCACGAACCGCAGCCCCTGCACCTCCGGGCGGAACCCCGCGTAGCGGGCCACCCCTCCACCGGGACCGCGCCTCCGCTGCGCGAGGTCCCGGTGGACGGTTGCGGAGCAGCGCCGTGCACGGTGGCCCCTGAGGCGCCTCCAAGGGCACCCACCCCGGCGCGGCCTCGGTGCGACACCGGGATGGGGGAACGAGGGGAGAGAGAACGATGGTGAAGCCGAGGGGCGGGGGAGAACGGGAGACGGGGCTGAGGCGCCCGTCGCGCCGCTGTCCCACGACCGGCGCCGCGCGGGGCACCTTCCCGGCTCGACGACATGTGCAGTATCCCTGGGCAACTCCCGCGACGCGTCCCGGCGCCGCGGCGGGGTGGTGCTCAGGGCACGAAGCCGGCCCTGCTCACGGCATCGTCCCACTCCTCCCGGAACGGGGCGATGGCCGTCCGGGCATAGACGTCGGTGACGTGGTTGCTGTCCCGATACACCCAGACGTTCCCCACCGCCGGAGGACAGTACCCCTCAGGACAGATCACGTCCGTCATGTCCAGGGAACCGAAACGTGGGATGTCCCGCTCCAGCTGCACGGCAGGACTCTCTGCCGGTCCGAGGGCACGGTCGAGCGGCCGGCCGCAGGAGAGGTCGTCCGCACCGGCCTGCAGGGCGCACTGGGTCTGGTCGGTGGGCCACCGCGGGTTGTCCCGAATCCCCAGCACCGTGATGCCCCGACCCGTCCAGTACTCGGTCTCCGCCCTGTAGCCGGTCATCAGTTCTTCATCGCCCTCGCCGATCCAGTCATAGGTGGCCTGGGTCAGCAGGATGTCGGGCGGGTTGTCCTCCACGAAAGTCCGTGTGCTCTCGTACCACTCCGCGCACTCCGCCTGGGGATTGGGGTGCTCCTCGGTGAAGAAACATCCGGGACGCGGAAAGGTGATGAGTGTCCAGTCCCGTTCCGCGGCCAGGATTTCGAGCGCGGGGATCCACTGCTCGACGTGGGAATTGCCGACGGCATAGACCACGGCACCTGCAGCATCGGAGTTCCGCACCACGTGGCAGCCGCTCGGGACAGGGTAGTGCCGGGTCCACTCCTCGGGACATCTCTCCCCCACGTCCTGCGGTCTCTCCGCCATCTCTTCGGCCAGCGGTAGCGTGGGCGCCTCCGGGTCGCCGCGGAACTCGAAGCCCGGCTGCAGCACGGCCGCCCCGGGGTTGTTGCGGGCGGCCTCCTCGGCGAGCACCGCGGCGCGCCGGGCGTCGGCCTGATGCCAGGCAAGCACGGGCACGGCCACCAGGGCGAGGCTCACGGCCACGGACACCGCCAGCCGCCGCTTGGACCGCTCCGGCCACGCCCAGCGCTGGAACGGGCGCTCCACCAGCTTCGTGGCCAGCACCGCGAGGACCAGGGAGACGAGGATGATCACCGCTCCCGACCGCGGCCCGGCCATGGGCCGGTCCCGCAGCACGAGGTAGGTGATGAGCAGGGGCCAGTGGATGAGGTACAGGGCGTAGGAGGCGTCCCCCAGCCGCACCAGCGGCTTCGAGGCCAGGACCCGGTCCAGCCCGAACGGGGAGCCCGAGCGCCCGGCCACGATGATGGCCGCCGCCGAGGCCAGCGGCCACAGGGCGATCCACCCCGGGAACGCCCCCTGCACATCCACCAGCACCCCCACCGAGACCATGCTCACCAGCCCCGCCCAGCCCAGCACCACCCGCACACCGCGCGAGGGCCGCAGGTACGGCAGGGCCAGGGCCAGCAGGGAGCCGAGGGCGAACTCCCACAACCGGGTGCGGGTGTCGAAGTAGGCGAAGGCCTGCTGGGTGGCGGTGGAGTGCACCGACCACGCCAGCGAGGCTGCGAAGATCAGCCCGAACATGCCCGCCAGCACCGGCACCGGCCGCCACCCCCGCCACCGGATCAGCAGCCACGCCGCCCCGAAGACCAGCGGCCACAGCAGGAACACCTGTCCCTGCACGGACAGCGACCAGAAGTGCTGGAACGGGGAGGCGGTGGAGTGGTCAGCGGCGTAGTAGTCCACCGCGTTCAGCGCCAGCGCCCAGTTCTCCACGTAGAACACCGAGGCCAGCCCCTCGGCCCGCCACCGGGCCACGTCGGCGTCGGGGTAGACGGCGGCCACCAGGACGAGGGTGCCCAGGATGGTGAGCACGGCCAGGGGCAGCAGCCGTTTGAACACGTGCAGCCAGTACCGCCCGATCGCCAGGGGCCGGCCGGCCTCCAGCTTGCGCACGAAGGACAGGGTGAGGAAGAAGGCGGAGATCAGCAGGAACACGTCCACCCCGCCGGAGACCCGCCCGAGGAACACGTGGTAGAGCACCACCAGCAGCACCGCCACGAACCGCAGCCCCTGCACCTCCGGGCGGAACCCGGAGTACCGGGCCACCCGCCCGACCGTGGACGCCCCGGCGCCGGGGGTCGCCTCATGCTCGCGAAGGCTGGTCATGGGCATCTCCTGGGAACACCGTGCCGCCATGGGGGGTGCGGCCGTGGTCGGGTGGACCCCCGCACTCTACCGGAGGCGGCCGGGCACGGGCGGCAACGGCGGACGGACCCGCCCCGCGGGAGCGGGACGGGTCCGTCGGGCGGGCGGTGCGGGTCAGTGCTGGTGGCCGTGCCCCGCGTCCTCGGCGGGCTTGTCCGCCACGAGGGTCTCCGTGGTGAGCACGAGCGCCGCGATGGACGCGGCGTTCTGCAGCGCCGAGCGGGTGACCTTGACCGGGTCGATGATGCCGGCCGCGACCATGTCGACGTACTCGCCGGCGGCGGCGTCGTAGCCGTGGCCGGGCTCCAGGTCGGCCACGCGGGAGACGACCACGGCGCCGTCCTGGCCGGCGTTCTGCGCGATCCAGTACAGCGGCTGGCGCAGCGCGCGGCGCACGATGCCGAGCGCGGTCGCCGCGTCGCCGGTGAGCCCGAGGTCGGACTCGTCGAGGACCTTCGCCGCGTGCACCAGGGCGGTGCCGCCGCCGGAGACGATGCCCTGCTCGAGGGCCGCGCGGGTCGAGGACACGGCGTCCTCGATGCGGTGCTTGCGCTCCTTGGCCTCGACCTCGGTGGCCGCGCCGACCTTGATCACGGAGACCCCGCCGGCGAGGCGGGCGAGCCGCTCCTGGAGCTTCTCCCGGTCCCACTCGGAGTCGGTGCGCTCCACCTCGGCGCGGATCGTGGCGACGCGCTCCTGGATCTGCTCCGGGGTCCCGCCACCGTCGACCACCGTGGTGGTGTTCTTGGTCACCGTGACGCGGCGGGCCGTGCCCAGCTGCTCCAGGGTCACCTGGTCGAGGCTGATGCCGAGCTCGGAGGTGATGAACTCGCCGCCGGTGAGCACCGCGAGGTCCTGCAGGATCGCCTTGCGGCGGTCGCCGAACCCGGGGGCCTTGAGCGCCACGACGTCGAGGGTGCCGCGCAGCTTGTTGACCACCAGGGTGGACAGGGCCTCGCCCTCGACGTCCTCCGCGATGATGGTCAGCGGCTTCTTGGCCTGGAGGACCTTCTCCAGCACCGGCATGAGCTCCTGCACGGAGGAGATCTTGCCCTGGTACAGCAGCACCAGGGAGTTCTCCATGACCGCTTCCTGGCGCTCGGCGTCGGTCACGAAGGACGGGGAGAGGTAGCCCTTGTCGAACTGCATGCCCTCGGTGACCTCGAGCTCCACCTCGGTGCTGGAGCCGTCCTCGACGGTGATGACACCGTCCTTGCCGACCGTCTCGAAGGCCTGGGCGATGAGCTCCCCGATGGTGGGGTCCTGGGCGGAGATGGTCGCCACGTGGGCGACGTTGACGCCCTCGACCGGGCGGGCGTTGTCCAGCAGGCGCTGCGCGACGGCCTCGACGGCCTTCTCGATGCCGCGCTTGAGGCTCAGGGGGTCCGCCCCGGCGGCCACGTTGCGCAGGCCCTCCTTGACGAGCGCCTGGGCCAGCACGGTGGCGGTGGTGGTGCCGTCGCCGGCGACGTCGTTGGTCTTGGTCGCCACCTCCTTGGCGAGCTGCGCGCCGAGGTTCTCGTAGGGCTCGTCGAGCTCGACCTCGCGGGCGATGGTCACGCCGTCGTTGGTGATCGTGGGGGCGCCCCACTTCTTGTCGAGCACCACGTTGCGCCCGCGGGGGCCGAGGGTGACCTTGACGGTGTCGGCGAGCTTGTTGACGCCGTTCTCGAGGGACTTGCGGGCGGCATCGTCGAATGCCAGCTGCTTGGCCATGGGCGAAGAGCTCCTTCTGGGTGGCTGGTGGTCCAGCGGGGTTCGGGAATTCGGGGACGACGAAGGGTGCCCGCCGCGGGCCCGCCGGGAAAGCGGGGCGCGCGGCGGGCACCCTTCGTCAGGACTGCGCGGTCTGCTGCGCCGGCTCTACTTCTCGACGACGGCGAGGACGTCGCGGGCCGGGAGCACCAGGTACTCCTCGCCGTTGTACTTGACCTCGGTCCCGCCGTACTTGGAGAAGATCACGACGTCGCCCTCCTTGACGTCGACCGGGATGCGGTTGCCGGAGTCGTCGACACGGCCGGGGCCCACGGCCAGGACCTTGCCCTCCTGGGGCTTCTCCTTGGCGGTGTCCGGGATGACGAGACCGGAAGCGGTGGTCTGCTCAGCGGCGAGCGGCTGAACGACGATGCGATCCTCGAGGGGCTTGATGGAGACCGACACGATCTCTCCTTCTCTGTAGGCGTGGAAAGCGGTGGGCGACCGCGGGCAGGGCCCGCCGTCGTGCTTCGGGCCGGTTGGCGCACCAACCGTCGTCGCGGTGCCGATCGATCGCCTGGCCCTTAGCACCCTCACCCGGAGAGTGCCAAGGCCGACTATAGAAGTCGCCTAGCAGTCGGTCAAGGCGAGTGCCAGCGCGGTGGAGCGGCCGGTCCCATACCGGTCGAATTAGGGCACGCCGATGTTCTCCAATGATTTGCCTCACCCGCCCGGAACACTCTAGGTTGAGCGGTAAGGCAAGCCTTACCTCGGCCGAGAACCGGTGCCGCCCCGACGTCCCGTGCACTGCACCGGGACGTCGCCACGTGCGGCGCCCCGCCGTGCGCCCCGCCGGGGGCGGCACGACGGGACCCGCACCCGAATCCCCGCACGAAGGACCACCATGAACCGCACCCAGTACCCGGCCGCCGTCCTGGCCGCCGTCAGCGCCCTCGCCCTCACCGCCTGCGGTGGATCCCAGGGCGGCGAGACGGCGTCCGCGGAGTCCTCCACCGCCTCCACGGTCGAGGTCGAGGACAACTACGGCACCCAGACCGTGAGCGCCCCGCCGGCGTCCGTGGTCGCCACCGACAACCGGACCTTCGAGACGCTGGCGGACTGGGGCATCGAGCTGGTGGCCGCCCCGCGCGCCCTCATGCCGGACACCATCGCCTACGCCGACGACGAGTCCGTCACCGACCTCGGCAACCACCGCGAGCCCGACCTCGAGGCCGTCGTCGCGGCGGACCCCGACCTCATCGTCAACGGTCAGCGCTTCGCGGACTACCGCGACGACTTCGCCGACCTCGTGCCGGACGCCGGCATCGTGGAGCTCGACCCCCGGGAGGACCAGCCCTTCGACGAGGAGCTGAAGCGGCAGACCTCGGTGCTGGGCGAGATCTTCGACCGGAGCGCGGAGGCCGAGGAGATCAACGGCGCCTTCGACGCGGCGATGCAGCGAGTCGTCGAGGAGTACCAGCCCGGGGACACGGTCATGGCCGTCACCGTCTCCGGCGGCGAGATCGGCTACATCGCCCCGGAGGTGGGGCGGACCCTGGGTCCGCTGTTCGAGATCTTCGACTTCGCCCCGGCCCTCGAGGTCGATGGGGCCACCGACGACCACCAGGGCGACGACATCTCGGTCGAGGCGATCGCGGACGCGAACCCCGACTGGATCCTCGTGATGGACCGTGACGCGGCCGTCAGCCCCGACGACGCCGAGTACACGCCGGCGCAGGAGGTCGTCGAGAACGCCGAAGCGCTGCGCAACGTCACCGCGGTGCGGGAGGACAACGTGGTGTACATGCCCAAGGACACGTACACCAACGAGGGCATCCAGACCTACACGGAGTTCTTCAACACCCTGGCCGACGCCATGGGCGAGCAGAACTGACCGACCGTGCGGACGACGGTGGTGGGGCCTCCGACGGCGGACACCACCACCGTCCCGCGCCGGGCACGAGGCCGGAGGAGAGGCTCATGACGACGACCACACCGGGACCCCCGGCCGGGAACGGCCCGGGGAGCAAGGGCGCGCTGTTCGACCGGAAGCTGCTCGCCGGCGCGCTGGGGGTCCTCGCGCTGCTGGCCGTGTCCCTCCTCACGGGGGTCTACGACGTGTTCGGCGCCGAGGGCGGCGGCGAGATGTTCGCCATCACCCGCGTCCCCCGCACCGTGGCCCTGGTGCTCGCCGGCGCCGCCATGGCGATGTCCGGGCTGGTGATGCAGCTGCTCACGCAGAACCGCTTCGTGGAGCCCACCACGACGGGCACCACCGAGTGGGCGGGGCTCGGCCTGCTCGTGGTCACGCTGCTGGTCCCCACGGCGAGCCTCCTCACCCGGATGGTCGGCGCCGTGGCCGCGGCCTTTCTCGGGACCATGATCTTCTTCCTCTTCCTGCGTCGGGTGTCCCTGCGCTCCTCGCTCATCGTCCCCATCGTCGGGATCATGCTGGGCGCGGTGGTCGGTTCCGTCTCGACGTTCCTGGCGCTGCAGACCGACATGCTGCAGAACCTGGGCGTCTGGTTCGCCGGCAGCTTCACCTCGGTCCTGCGGGGCCAGTACGAAGTGCTGTGGATCGTGCTGCTGGTCGTCGTCGCGGTGTTCCTCGTGGCGGACCGGCTCACCGTCGCCGGGCTCGGCGAGGACATCGCCACCAACGTCGGCCTGAACTACCACCGGACCGTCCTGCTCGGCACCGGGCTGATCGCGGTGGCCACCGGCGTGGTGACCGTCGTCGTCGGCAACCTGCCGTTCCTGGGCCTCATCGTCCCCAACATCGTCTCGATGGTCCGCGGCGACGACCTGCGCAGCAACCTGCCGTGGGTCTGCCTGCTGGGCATCGCCGTCGTGACGGTGTGCGACCTGATCGGGAGGATCGTCATCATGCCCTTCGAGATCCCGGTGTCCGTGATCCTCGGGATCGTCGGCGCCGTCGTGTTCGTCCACCTCCTCCTCAGGCAGCGTCGACGTGTCTGAGGCCGTGATCATGACACCCGCGACGACACCGGCCACAACACGGACGGCCCCCGCCGGCCGGCGCGGCGCCGGCGCCTTCCCCACGCCGCAGGCCCGGCGGCGGTACTGGGCGGTCGTGGCCGTGCTGGCCCTGGCGTCAGCGGGCTTCGCCTTCGGCCTGCTCGCCTGGGGCAACCCGATGCCGGTGGGCTCGGACGGCTTCTGGCGGATCGCGGAGCGCCGGGTCACCAGCGTCGTGATCATGGCGGTCGTGGCCTTCTGCCAGGCGATGGCCACCGTGGGATTCCAGACGGCCACGAACAACCGCATCATCACCCCGTCGATCATGGGCTTCGAGTCCCTCTACGTGGCGATCCAGACCTCCACGGTGTACGTCCTGGGCGCCGCCGGGATCCTCGTCCTGCAGGGCGTGCCGCAGTTCCTGCTGCAGGTCGCCCTCATGGTGGCTCTCTCCCTCACCCTCTACGGATGGCTGCTCTCCGGCCGGTACGGGAACCTGCAGGTCATGCTGCTCGTGGGCATCATCATCGGGGGCGGGCTCGGGTCGGTCTCGACGTTCATGCAGCGCCTGCTCTCCCCCAGCGACTTCGACGTGCTCTCCGCGCGGCTGTTCGGCTCCGTGACGAACGCCCACGCCGACTACCTTCCGGTGGCCATCCCCCTGTGCGCGCTGGCCGGCGGCGCCCTGTGGCTGAGCTGTGCCCGCCTCAACGTGGTCGCCCTCGGGCGGGACGTGTGCCTGAACCTGGGCCTGCGGCACCGGACCGAGGTCATGCGCACGCTCTTCCTCGTCTCCGTGCTGATGGCGGTCTCCACGGCGCTGGTCGGCCCCATGACGTTCCTGGGCTTCCTGGTGGCCACGCTCGCCTACCAGTTCGCCGACACCTACGACCACCGCCGCGTCTTCCCCGTGGCGGTCCTCACCGGGTTCCTCGTCCTCACGGGCGCCTACTTCGTGCTCCAGCACGTGTTCTACGCCCAGGGCGTGGTCTCGATCATCATCGAGCTGGTCGGCGGCTCCGTCTTCCTCTACGTCATCCTCCGAAAGGGCCGGCTGTGATCACCCTCACCAACGTGCGCAAGGACTACGGGAGCGAGGTCACCATCGGCCCCGTGGACCTGGAGATCCCCTCGGGCGGGATGACCGCCCTGGTCGGCCCCAACGGCGCGGGCAAGTCCACGCTCCTGACCATGATCGGGCGGCTGCTCGGCCTCGACGCCGGCACCATCGACATCGCCGGCTACGACGTGGCCCGCACCAAGTCCAAGGACCTCGCCCGGATCGTGTCCGTCCTGCGCCAGGAGAACCACTACGTCACCCGCCTCACGGTGCGGCAGCTGGTCGGCTTCGGGCGCTTCCCGCACAGCCACGGCCGGCTGACCACGGTGGACGAGGAGGTCGTCAGCACCTACATCGACTTCCTCGGGCTGCGGCCGCTGGAGCACCGCTACCTCGACCAGCTCTCGGGCGGGCAGCGCCAGCGCGCCTACGTGGCCATGGTGCTGGCCCAGGAGACCGACCACGTGCTGCTGGACGAGCCCCTGAACAACCTGGACATGCGCCACGCCGTGTCGATGATGCAGCACCTGCGGCGGGCCTGCGACGAGATGGGCCGCACCATCCTGATCGTCCTGCACGACATCAACTTCGCCAGCCACTACGCCGACCGGATCTGCGCCGTGAAGGACGGCCGGGTCGCCGAGTTCGGCGAGCCGCGGGAGATCATGGACGACGCCGTCCTCAGCCGCGTCTTCGAGACCCCGGTGACCGTCATCGACGGCCCGCGGGGCCGCCTCGCCGCGTTCTACTGACCGGCCGGTGCCCGGGCGCCGGGCCCGGTCCGGGGCCGGATAGGGTGGCCCCATGCGCGACGAGGCGACCGACATCGCACCCCTGCTCACCGACGAGGGGCGCCGGCTGCTCGCGCAGATCGGCCCCTACGACGCCGACGACGCCCTCGCGGCCGCGACCCGGCTGCGGGCCCAGGGGCACGACGCCGAGCTCGTCTCCGCGGTGCTCACCCAGGCGAGGCTGCGCACGCGGGCGAGCGCGAAGTTCGGGGACTTCGCCGAGCAGATGCTGTTCACCCGGGCCGGCCTCGAGCAGGCCACCCGGCTGCGCGTGGCCGCCCTGCACGCCCGCCGCTTCGCCGACGCCGGCCTCGCCCACGTGGCGGACCTCGGCTGCGGCATCGGCGCCGACGCCCTCGCCCTGGCCTCCCTGGACCGGCGGGTCACCGCGGTGGAGCTGGACGAGACCACGGCCGCGGTGGCCCTGCTCAACCTCCGCCCCTTCCCCGAGGCCACGGTGCTGCACGCCGACGCCGCGTCCCTGGACCTGGACGCACTGCCCGGCGGGCCGCCGGACGGGGTCTGGCTGGACCCGGCCCGGCGCGAGACGTCGTCGTCCGGGACCCGCCGGATCTTCGACCCCGAGGCGTTCTCCCCGCCGCTGTCCTTCGTCGAGGCGCTCGCCGCGCGGGGACTGCCCGTGGGCGTGAAGCTGGGCCCCGGCATCCCCCACGAGGCGGTGCCGGCCGGGTGCGAGGCGCAGTGGGTGTCCGACCGCGGGGACGTGGTCGAGGCCGTGCTGTGGTTCAACGCCGTGGCCCGGCCCGGGGTCCGGCGGGCGGCCCTCGTCCTCTCCGAGCACGGGTCCACGGAGCTCACCAGCCCGGAGGACCTCGACCCCGCCCACGCGGACGCGGTCGTGGGCCCGGTGGGGTCGTACCTGTACGAGCCGGACGGCGCGGTGATCCGCGCGGGCCTCGTCACCGACCTCGCCCGCCGGCTGGGCGCGCGGCTGATCCACCCGCGGATCGCCTACCTGAGCTCCGACGAGCTGGTCCGCACCCCCCTGGCCCGCGCCTACCGGGTGCGGGAGGTGCTCCCGCACACCGTCAAGGTGCTGAAGCGCTGGGTGCGGGAACACGAGGTCGGCACCCTCGAGATCAAGAAGCGGGGCACCGACGTCACGCCCGAGCAGCTGCGCCGCCAGCTCGCGCCGAAGGGCCCCGGCCGGGCCACCCTCGTGCTGACCCGCACGGGCCCGGCGCCGGTCCCGGACGGCGGGCCGGGGAGCGGGGCCCGCGCCGGGGAGCGGCGCGTCGTGCTCGTCGTCGAAACCGTAGACTGAGGGCTCCGCGGGCGAACGGCCCCGCACCCGACCGGGCGCGTCGGCCCGCACCCCGCGGGCCGACGCGCCCGCAGAGCACGGAGGACCTGCCGCGTGGAGATCTCGTTCGCCCGCTCCGACCAGTCGACGCTGGGCGTCGAGTGGGAAATCGCCCTGGTGGACGGCACCACGGGCGATCTCGTGCCCCGCGGCCGGGAGACGCTCGAGGCGGTCCTGGAGGCCCGTCCCGAGTGGGGCACCGACGGCGACCACCCGCAGCTCACCGGGGAGTTCCTGCTCAACACCGTCGAGATGGTCACCGGGGTGTGCCGCGACGTGGCCCACTCCACCGAGCAGCTGGCGTCCATGATGGACGAGATCCGCACGGTCACCGCCCCGCACGGCCTCGAGATCTTCGCCGCCGGCACCCACCCCTTCGCGCGCTGGCAGGACCAGCAGGTCACCGACAAGCAGCGCTACCACAAGCTCGTGGACCGGACCCAGTACTGGGGCCGGCAGATGGTCATCTACGGGGTGCACGTGCACGTGGGCCTGGACGCGCGGGCCAAGGCCCTGCCGGTGCTCGACGGGCTGCTGACCTACTACCCGCACCTGCTGGCCCTGTCCTCGAACTCCCCCTTCTGGGCCGGGGAGGACACCGGCTACGCGTCGCAGCGCTCCATGATCTTCCAGCAGCTCTCCACCGCCGGGCTGCCCCACCACTTCCCCTCCTGGGACGCCTACGAGCAGTGCATCGAGGACATGGTCTCCACCGGGATCATCGATGAGCTCAGCGAGGCGCGCTGGGACGTGCGCCCCGTGCCGCGGCTGGGCACCGACGAGGTGCGGTTCTGCGACGGGCTCTCGACCCTGTGGGAGGTCGGGGCGCTCACCGCCCTCACCCAGTGCCTCGCGGAGTCCCTGTCCCGCGACGTCGAGGACGGCCGGGAGCCGGCCCGGCTGCGGCCGTGGCACATCCAGGAGAACAAGTGGCGGGCCGCCCGCTACGGCCTGGACGCCGAGGTGATCACCGGCCCGCACAACACCGAGCGGGACCTGCGCGAGGACCTGATCGGCCTGCTCGACCGGCTCGAGCCCGTCGCCGCACGGCTGGGCTGCGCGCAGGAGCTCTCCGACGTGGAGCGGATCCTGCGGGAGGGCGCCGGCTACCAGCGCCAGCGGGCCGTGGCCCGCGCCCACGGAGGCGACCTGCGCGCGGTCGCCCTCGACATCGTGCGCCGCACCCGCGAGAACGACTGACCGTCCCGTCCGGCCGAGCCCGCACGGGCTCCCGTCCCCCACAGGTGGCAGACATGACCGAACAGACCCGACCGGGCGGCCCCGTGCCGCGGGGCCCCGTCCTGCAGATCGGCGCCCTGCACCCCCTGGTGGAGGACACCCTCACCGCCGAGCACTCGGCGCTGCGCCTGCCCGCGGATCCCGGCGACCGGGAGGACTTCCTGGACCGGCACGCCGGGGAGGTGCGCGTGGCGGTGTGCTCCGGGCGCACCGGCGTGGACCGGGAGCTGATGGGCCGCCTGCCCCGCCTCGAGGCCGTCGTGCACTTCGGCGTCGGCTACGACGGGACGGACGCCGCCGGGGCCGCCGCGCGCGGGATCCGGATGAGCAACACCCCCGACGTGCTCACCGACGCCGTGGCGGACACCGCCCTGGCCCTCTACCTCGACGTGCTGCGCCGGTTCTCGGCCGCCGACCGCTTCGTGCGCCGCGGGGCGTGGGAGACGACCGGCAACTACCCGCTGACCGTGCACGCCTCCGGCCGCCGCGTCGGGATCCTCGGCCTCGGCCGGATCGGCCGGGCCGTCGCCCACCGCCTCACCGCGCTCGGCTGCGAGATCCACTACCACAACCGCCGGCCGGTCCCCGGCGTCGAGCACCGCTACCACGGCTCCCCCGCGGAGCTCGCCGCGGCCGTCGACGCCCTGGTGGTCGCCGTGCCCGGAGGCCCGGACTCCGCCGCGCTGGTCGACGCCGCGGTCCTGGACGCCCTCGGCCCGCACGGCTTCCTGGTCAACGTCGCCCGCGGCGCGGTCGTGGACGAGACCGCGCTCGTCGCCGCCCTGGAGGAGGGACGGCTGGCCGGGGCCGGTCTCGACGTGTACCGGGCCGAGCCGCACGTGCCCGCCGCGCTGCGCCGGCTCGAGAACGTGGTGCTGCTGCCGCACGTGGGCAGCGCCACGGTGCAGACGCGCCGGGCGATGGCCGAGCTGACCCTGCGCAACCTGCGCAGCTGGCTCGCCGACGGCACCCTGGTCACGCCCGTGGACTGACGGGCGCGGCCCGGCTCAGACGGAGACGGTGGTCACGGGCAGGGAGGAGTCGGCGGCGAAGCCCAGGCCCGAGGGCTCACGGCCCTCGGCCACGACCCGGGCGGCGAGGGCCGCGACCATCGCCCCGTTGTCGGTGCACAGGGAGAGCTTGGGGACCACCAGCTCGATCCCGTGCGCGGCGCAGCGCTCGGCGGTGAGCTCCCGCAGCCGCGAGTTGGCGGCCACTCCCCCGCCCAGCAGCAGCGTGCCGAGCCCCTGCTCGGTGCACGCGAGGACCGCCTTGCGCGTGACGACGTCGGCCACGGCCTCCTGGAAGGACGCGGCGACGTCCGCGACCGGCACCGCCCGGCCCTCGGCCTCGTGCGCCTCGACCACGCGCGCCACCGCCGTCTTCAGCCCGGAGAAGGAGAAGTCGTAGCGGTGCGGGCCGGGCCGCTCGGCCGAGCCCAGGTACTTGCCCGCGGTCAGTCCGCGCGGGAAGCGGAAGGCCGTGGGGTCCCCGGACCGGGCGGCGGCGTCGATGGCCGGGCCGCCCGGGTACGCCAGCCCCAGGACCCGGGCCACCTTGTCGTAGGCCTCGCCGGCCGCGTCGTCGATCGTGCCCCCGAGCAGCCGCACGTCCCGGGAGAGGTCGTCGACGGCGAGGATCTCGGTGTGCCCGCCGGAGACCAGCAGCGCGCCGAGGTCCCGGGGCAGGCCGTCGTCGAAGCCGCCCCGGAAGCCCTCGATCCCCGAGTCCTCCAGCACGCCCACGCCGACGTGGGCCACGAGGTGGTTGACGGCGTACAGGGGCTTGCCGGTGGCCACGGCGAGCGCTTTCGCGGCGGCGACGCCCACCATCAGCGCCCCGGCCAGGCCCGGCCCGGAGGTCACGGCCAGGGCGTCGAGCTCGGCCAGGCCCACACCGGCCCGGTCCAGGGCCTCGCGCAGGGTGGGCACGAGGGCGTCGAGGTGGGCCCGGGAGGCGATCTCGGGGATCACGCCGCCGAAGCGCGCGTGCTCGTCCATCGAGGAGGACACGACGTTGGCGAGCAGGGTGCGCCCGCGCACGATCCCGACGCCGGTCTCGTCGCAGGAGGACTCGATGCCCAGCACCAGCGGTCCGTCGGTCATCGGTCGTCCTCCGTGGGGTGGGTCGGGCTCGGGGCGCCCGGGCGCGGGGCGCTCGGGGGCTCCGGGGCGGTGAGGTCCACGCGCATGATCAGCGCGTTGGTGCCGTCCCGGTAGTAGCGGGGCCGGGTGTGGATGTGCTCGTAGCCGAACCGGCGGTAGAGCCGCTGGGCGCGGGGGTTGTCGGCGCGGACCTCGAGCAGCACCTCGGTGGCGCCGAGCTCGCGGGCCTGCCCGTGCAGGGTGCGCAGCAGCGCCGAGCCGATCCCGCGGCCCTCGTGCTCGGGCAGCACCGCGATGGTCTGGACGTCGCCGACCGGGCGGATGCACATCAGTCCTGCGTAGCCGACGATCCGGTCGTCCTGCTCGGCCACCCAGTACCAGCACACGGGCTGGGCCAGCTCGGCGGAGAACATCTCCAGCGGCCAGGCGTCGGCCGGGAAGAGGTCCTGCTCCAGGGCGTGCACCACGGGGACGTCCTGGGCGGTCATCCGGCGCAGGGTCCAGGACGGCTGCGGGGCGGCGGCGCTCACGCGAGGGCCTTCTTCCGGGGGCCGGGGACCTTCGCGTCGGACTCGCGCAGGTACAGGGGGGTCGTGTCCGGGCCCGGTCCCTCGCCGCGGGCGCGCAGGCGCAGCGCGGCGAGACCCAGCGAGGACGCCGTGGGCTGGGCCCCGGCGAACGCGGGCACGGGCAGCGCCAGCCGCTCCGCCCAGATCCCCGCGCCGCGGCCGTAGGCCGGCAGCGCCGGGAGCTGCTCCGCGGCGGCGACCCCCGGTCCGGCGACCCGCCGCGGGCCGTCGGGGTCGAGGGCGTAGCGGGCCCAGTAGACCTCCTTGCGGCGGGCGTCGGTGAGCACGAGGAACTCCTCGTGGCCGGCCGCCCGGGCGTGCTCGGCGGCGTCCTGCGCCAGGGCCTCCAGGCTCATCAGTCCGTGCAGCGGCAGGTCCCAGGCGAAGGCGAGCGCCCGGGCGGTCGCGATCCCGGCCCGCAGCCCGGTGAAGGGGCCGGGTCCGGTGCCCACGAGCACGCCGTCGAGCCCGGCGCCGGTCAGGCCGTGCCCGTCCAGCAGGTCACGGACGGCGGGGGCCAGCACCTCGGCGTGGGAGCGGGTGTCGGGGCTGACGAAGGAGCCGGCGATCTCGCCCGCCCCGGTCACGAGCGCGGCGGAGGCGACGGCGGAGGAGTCCAGGCACAGGAGAAGCACCCGGCCATTCTAGTGCCCGCGCGCGGAGCTCTCCCCGGGCGGCTCCAGCGGCGGGGGCCCGCCCGCCCAGCGCGGGCCGATCCCCGTCAGCGTGATCCGGCGGGGCTCGGCGTCCTCCTCCTCCGTCCCGTCCGCCGCCGCGTCCTCCTGCCCGGGCTCGCCCGTGGCACCGCCGGCGGGCGCGGCGCCCACCGCGCGCTCGAGCACGATCTCCAGGCGGGAGTCGGCGAGGTGCTCGACCTTCCCGGCGCCCCACTCCACCACGGTGACGGCCGAGTCCACGGTGTCCTCGAGGTCGATGTCGTCGACCTCCCCCGCGCTGTCCAGCCGGTAGGCGTCGACGTGCACCAGGTCCGGGCCGCCGGGGCGGGGCCCGTCCGGGACGTTGGGGTGGCGCCGCACCAGCACGAACGTGGGCGAGATGATGCCGGGGCGCACCCCCAGACCCCGGCCCAGCCCCTGGGTGAAGGTGGTCTTGCCCGCACCGAGCTCGCCGGTGAGGACCAGCAGGTCCCCGGCGCGCAGCCGGGCGCCGAGCCGCTCGGCCAGGGCCTGGGTCCGCTCCGGGCGGTCCACGGTCAGGCTCAGGGTCCACTCGCTCATGCCCGCTCCTCCCCGTCGCTCGCCGCGCCGTCCACGTGCACCCGGGGCACGCGGGGCGAGACGCGGGTGACGATCTCGTAGTTGATGGTGCCGGCGGCGTCCGCCCAGGCCGACGCGGAGGGGTCGTCCCCGGCCCCGAACAGCACGGCGTCCGCGCCCAGCAGCCCGTGCTCGGGCGCGGACAGGCCGGGGGCGCCCAGGTCCACGACCAGCTGGTCCATCGCGACCCGGCCGACCTCCGGATAGGTGCGCCCCTGGATGCGCACCGGCCCGCCGGTCCCGGAGCGCGGCACGCCGTCGGCGTAGCCCAGCGGGATCAGCGCGAGGGTGGTCGGCCGCTCGGTCACGTAGCCCAGCCCGTAGGAGACGCCCTGCCCGGCGGGGACCTCCTTGACCGCGCTGACGGTGCTCCGCAGGGTCATGGCCGGCACCAGGCCGAGCTGCCGCGGGGTGCGGTCGGGGAGCGGGGAGAGCCCGTAGAGGCAGACGCCCACGCGGACCATGTCCAGGAGCATGTCCTCCGGGCGTTCGAGGCCGGCGGCCTGCAGCAGGCCCGGGGAGTTCGCGGCGTGCCGCAGCGCGGGCCGCAGCCCGGCGGCCCGCGCCGTGTCCACGGCCGCACGGAAGCGCTCGAGCTGCTCCCGGGTCTCGGGCCGGGAGGGCTCGTCGGCCACGGCGAGGTGGGTGAACACGCCGGTGACCCGCACGAGACCCTCGGCCTCGGCCTGCGCGGCGAGGCGCACGAGCTCGGGCCACCGTTCGGCCGTCGCGCCGTTGCGGCCCAGCCCGGTGTCGATCTTGAGATGGATCCGCGCCGGCCGGCCGAGCTCCCGGGCTGCCTCGGCGACCGGGCCGAGCTCCCACCCGCTGACGCCGAGCGCGACGTCCTGGGCGAGGGCGGCACGGAAGTCCGTGTCCACGGTGTGCAGCCACGCGAGCACCGGGGCGGTGATCCCCGCGGCGCGCAGGGCGAGGGCCTCGGCGACGTGGGCGACGCCCAGGGCGTGCGCGCCGGCCTCCAGGGCGGCGCGGGCCACGGGCACGGCCCCGTGGCCGTAGGCGTCCGCCTTGACCACGGCCATCAGCCGCGCGGGCCCGGCCAGGTCCCGGATCCTGCGCACGTTGGCGCGGACCGCGGCGAGATCGACCACGGCGCTGCGCTCGGGCCGGACCCCACCGGAGAAGGTCCCGGAACGGTCCCCGGGAAAACTCCCGGAGAGGTCCCCGGGAGAGGTCCGGGAGAGGGCACCGGGGGCGGCGGCGCCGGGCGGAGGGAACGGGACGGGCTCAGCACGGTTCACGGGTCCCATTCTCGCACCCGGGCGACCGCCCCCGCTCAGAGCCGGGAGGCGTCCACGACGACCTCGACGCTCACCACGTCCCCGTCGTCCTTGTCCCCGCGCACGCGCGCCGGCACGGCGAGCAGCCGGCCGGCCCGGGAGTCCCGCCGGACGCTGGTGGACCACGTCCTGCCGTCGACCGTGGCCGTCACCGGGACCCTGCCGAAGGGTCCGCGCACCTCGGGGGCGTGCTCCTCGGGCCCCGGCGCGAACACCCACGCGCCGGGGCCCGGATACCGCCGCAGGACCGCGTGGAAGACCATGGCCGGAGAGCACCTGCGGCGCCGACACGGGGCGGGGTCGGGGCCGGGGGCTACAGTGGAGCCGTGTCCGACGCTCCGCTGCACGTCCTGCTGATCAGCCTGCACACCAGTCCCCTCGAGCAACCGGGGTCCGGCGATGCGGGCGGGATGAACGTCTACGTGCGTCAGCTCGCCGGGGCGCTGGTGGACGCCGGGCACACCGTGGACATGGCCACCCTGGACCGGGACCCCGGCGCGCCGCGCACCGCGGGGATGCGGGCGTCCCGCATCCGCGCGGGTCTGCGGCTGCTCACGATCTCGCTGCCCGGGGCGGCCGGCGCCGTGAAGGAGGACCTGCCGGGACTGACCGGCGCCTTCGCCGAGGTGCTCCGCGCCGAGGCCCCCCGCCCGGACGTGGTGCACGCCCACTACTGGCTCTCCGGGGCCGTGGGCCGGGAGCTCGCCGACGAATGGCGCGTGCCCCTCGTGCTGACCCTGCACACCACGGCCCTGGGCAAGAACCTGCGGACCCGGGCCGACGAGGGTCTGGAGCCCGCCGCCCGCGCCGAGGCGGAGGCGGAGCTGATCGCACGGGCCGAGGCCACCGTGGTCAACACCCGCACCGAGGCCCTGCAGATGGTCGAGCTCTACGACGCCGATCCGGCGCGGCTGACCGTGATCACGCCCGGGGTCGACCTCTCCGCCTTCTCCCCGCCGGAGCCCGGCGGGAGCCGTCGGCACGGGCCCCGGCCCGGCTCCCCGGGCCGCCCGCTGCGGGTGCTCTTCGCCGGCCGGCTGCAGGCCCTCAAGGGCCCGCACGTGCTGGTGGACGCGCTCGCCCGGATCCGCGCGGACGCCCCCGGCGTGCCGGTCGAGCTGGAGATCGTGGGCGTGGGCACCCGCCGGTTCACGGCCGGGCTGCAGCAGCAGGTGCACGAGCTCGGGCTGGCGGACGCGGTGGGCTTCGCCCCGGCCCTGCCGGCCCCGCAGCTGGCGGAGCGGATGCGCCGCGCCGACGTGGTCGCCGTGCCCTCCTCCTCCGAGACGTTCGGCCTCGTGGCGCTGGAGGCCCAGGCCTGCGGCACGCCGGTGCTCGCCACGGACGTGGACGGGCTGCGCACCGCCGTGCTGGACGGGGTCACCGGGCGGCTGGTCCCCGACCGCGACCCCGCGTCGTGGGCGCACGCCCTCCTCGGGCTCGGTCGCGACCCGGAGACCCTGGCGCGCATGGGCGCCGCGGCGGCCCGCCGCGCCCGGGAGCACTCCTGGGAGCGCACCGCCCTGGCCACGGCCGAGGTCTACGCCCGGGTCCGGGACCGCGTGCGGGTACGCCACGGTAGCCGCCGGCGCGTGCCTACACTCGAACGGTGACGACTTCGTTCCTTCCCCCCGCCGACCTCGCCCGCCACCTCGACCGCCACCGTCTCACCGGAGCGGTGGCCACGCCCCGGGAGGCGAACCTGCGCAACATCCAGGGCTTCCTCGACGGCGACCAGCACCAGCACATGGGCGTGGTCCGCACCCGGGACTGGACCTACGACGAGGTCTTCGCGCTCATGCGTGACCGGGTCGGCATCTCGCCCGACCGGTCCCACGTCGAGGGCCAGGACACGATCTCCGCCGAGCTCGCCGTCGCCGCGCTGGAGCGCTACGCGCGCGTGCTCGGGGAGGTGGTCGCCGCCGGCGGGCGCGTGCTCTTCGCCACGGGGCACCCGGCCGGCCTGTTCCCCGTCTACGCGCAGCTGGCCCGCGTGGCCCGCCGGGCGGGCGCCCACGTCGTCCGGGTCCCGGACGGCTTCGCCTTCGAGGACGGCGACGTGCGCCAGATCGAGCACGTGGTGATGGTCGAGCAGTACGGGGGCCTGCGGCACACCCACTTCCCCGGGCCGATGTCCCTGACCCTGGAGAAGCTGCGCCGCGACGGGCAGAACCCGCCGGACCTGGTGGTCGCCGACCACGGCCTCGCCGGGGCGGCCGGCTCGCACGTGATTCCCGACGGCGCGGCGGACCCCGCGGACAATGTTGCGCAATGTGACCCACGTTGCACAGGGCAGGATGCCTGCCCGTTCCCCGGCTCTTTCCGGCGTCGAGGGCGCGAAGCCCACCGGCCCAGGAAGGCGGCGTCGACGGCATGAGCGGATCCACGCCGACGGAGCTCGAGGAGTACCTCATGTCACCGGTGCGGCGGTGCTCCGCGGGGTGATCCGCGGCCCCGGGTGGGGCGCTGCTTCAGCGTTCGAGGTCGCCGCGGATGAAGGCCTCCAGGTTCGCCCGGGCGGTGTCGTCGGCCTGCTGCTCGGGCGGGGACTTCATGAAGTACGCCGCCGCCGAGGTCAGCGGCCCGCCGATCCCGCGGTCCAGCCCGATCTTCGCCGCCCGGATCGCGTCGATGATCACCCCGGCCGAGTTCGGGGAGTCCCACACCTCCAGCTTGTACTCCAAGGAGATCGGGGCGTCCCCGAACCCGTGACCCTCCAGACGCACGAAGGCGAACTTCCGGTCGTTGAGCCACGGCACGTGGTCCGAGGGCCCGATGTGCACCTCCTCGGTGCCGAACTCCCGCACCACGTTGGAGGTCACCGCCTGGGTCTTGGAGATCTTCTTCGACTCCAACCGGGTGCGCTCGAGCATGTTCATGAAGTCCATGTTCCCGCCCACATTGAGCTGATACGTCCGGTCCAGCACGTACCCGCGGTCCTCGAAGAGCTTGGCCAGCACCCGGTGGGTGATCGTCGCCCCGATCTGGGACTTGATGTCATCGCCCACGATCGGCACCCCCGCGGCGGCGAACTTCTGCGCCCACTCCTCGGTGGAGGCGATGAACACCGGCAGCGCGTTGACGAAGGCCACCCCCGCGTCCAGGGCCGCCTGGGCGTAGAACCGGTCGGCGGCCTCCGAGCCCACCGGCAGATAGGACACCAGCACATCCACCTGCGCCTCCCGCAGCGCGGCGGCGACATCGACCGGCTCGGCCGCCGACTCCTGGATCATCTCCCGGTAATAGGCCCCCAACCCGTCCAGGGTCGGCCCGCGCTGGACGGTCACCCCGGTGTGCGGCACCGAGGCGAAGGCCAGCGTGTTGTTCCGCCCGGCGCCGATCGCCTCGCACAGATCCACCCCCACCTTCGCCGCGTCCACGTCGAAGGCGGCCACGAACTGCACATCGGAGACGTGATAGTCCCCGAACACCACGTGCATCAGCCCCGGCACGGTCTGCCCCGGGTCGGCATCGGCGTAGAAGTGCACGCCCTGGATCAAGGACGAGGCGCAGTTGCCGACACCGGCCACCGCCACTCGGATCGGATGATGAGACACGATTCTCCTTCGTCGTGGGGCCGGACGCAGCCGCCGTGGCGGGGTGCGGCCGACCCCTCGGGGGTGAGGGGTGAGGGGCGGGTGACGTGGTGGTCCCCGCTGGGGTGCCGGCACGGGTCGCGCCGGCACCCGGGCGTCAGGGGCAGCGGTCGATCCACTCCTGCAGGTGAGGGGCCTCGGCGCGGATGTGGTCGTCGTGGCTGTGGGTCACAAGGGCGGCTCG
>NZ_LDNX01000002.1:0-21151 GCF_001027955.1 Kocuria sp. SM24M-10
GGCGTGCTCCTTGAGCACGCGCAGCCACTCCAGCTTGTACGGCATGTGGGGGTCGTCCAGGCCGCGGCCGTTGGGGACGTAGAGGGACCACACACGGACCCCGTTGCACGTGGCGCCGATCGCGCGCGCCTCCTGCACCGGGTCCTCGCCGGGCTTGCCGAAGGCCGGCTGGTCCGGGAAGGCGCGCTCGACGTCGTCGAGGCCCACCCGCGAGGCGATCGCCACGCCGTTCCACTGGCTCAGGCCGAAGTGGGCGACGTCGTAGCCCATGAACTCGAAGAGCTCCCACGGGAAGTTCTCGTCCTTGGCCTTGGTCTCCTGGATGGCCAGGACGTCCACGTCGGAGCGCTGCAGCCAGGCCTCCACGCGGTCGGCGCGGGCGCGGACGGAGTTCACGTTCCAGGTGGCGATCTTCATGGTCCCCACGTTACCGGGTGGCCCGGACGGCGATGTCCGCGCTCCCGGGCACGGCACCGCCTCCCCGCGCCGCTCCGGTCCGGGACGTGCGCACGGCGGTCGTTCCCGGCGTGCGCGGGCGCCGTGCCGCCGCGCCGGATGACGTGGGGCTTCCCCGGGACCTCGACCCGGTGTGGTTGCAGGTGCTAATTTCCTGCTGGCCCGTGCCCCCGGCGGAGCCGCCCCCAGCAGGGAGAGACCCCATGAACCTCGCACGGACCGTGCTCACCGTGACCACTGCCGCCGCGCTGCTGCTCGGCGGGACATCGGCCGCCCTCGCCGCACCGCACCCTCCCGCCACCGCCCCGGAGCTCGCCCACACCGCAGGCGCACCGGCAGAGCTGCTGCAGGGCGGCTCGGCCGCCGAAGCGGCCCCGGCCGGCCCGCCGGCGCCGGTGGATCCCTCCGCCGGCGGCCTGGCCGGAGCGGCCTCCGCGGGCGTGCACCCCACCACGGTGGAGCACGTCACCGAGGCCTTCAAGATCGTCAACGACCACCGGCGCCAGGCACGGCGCGCCCCGCTGGCCTACAACTCCGCGCTGTCCCGCAACGCCCAGCAGTGGGCGGACACCATGGCCGGGGCACGGAAGGAGCTGCGCAACCCGGACCCCTGGGCGGGCGCCCCGGCCGGGGCCGTGCGGATGGACCAGTACTACGGCAAGGGCTCGTTCACCGGATCGTTCGCGGGCACCGACGCGGTCGAGGCGCTCACCCACTACCTGCTGGACTTCTTTCCCCGCAACGGGACCGACCAGTTCGCCCGGGACCTGACCCACCTCGGCATCGGCGTCAGCCACGTGGCCACGTCGGGCCCGGACGGCCCCGGGTGGGAGACCTACCTGACGATCTACTACTACGCCTATCCGGCCGGGCACGCCGTGCCAGGAACGTTCGCGACCCCCGCCCAGGGATTCGTGCCGCCGGTGACCGCCCCGGCCTACGCGGTCCGCGGCGCAATCGGCATCAAGTACCACCGCCTGGGCGGGTCCGCCGTACTCGGGGAACCTACGATGAACGAGCGCGGCGGCCTGGTCGACGGCGGGGTCTACCAGCAGTTCCACAACAGCGGCCGCACCACCACCATCTACTGGGCCCCCGGCTACGGGGCGATGGCGGTGAAGAACTACGGCTCGATCGGGAAGAGGTGGATCGGGGCCGGCCGGGAACACAACTACGGCCTGCCGGCCACGGACGAGCGCCCCGTCAGCGGGGGCGCCTACCAGGTCTTCCGCCGGGACGGGCGCTCCACCCAGGTGATGTGGAGCGCCGGCACGGGCTCCCGCGCGATCAAGCTGTACGGGGCGATCGGCCGGGCCTGGAGGGCCGCCGGCTCCGAGCGCGTCTACGGGTTCCCGGTCACCGACGAGTACCGCTACGGCACCGAGGTGCGCCAGCGCTTCTCGAACGGATACATCGTCCACTACGCGGCCGGGCGGACCTGGGTCACCCGCTGACGGCGCCCCAGGAACGACCGCGCCCCGCGCGGGGCGCGGTCGTTCCCGGAAGCCGGAGGTCAGTCGCGCCACCAGTCGTCGAGGATCGTGGCCGGCGTGGTGCGCTTGTGCCGGGTCGTGAACCAGCGGTGCTCGATCTTCTCGGCCACGGCGTCGTCCACGTCGCGGCCCTCCAGGTAGTCGTCGATGTCGTCGTAGGACAGCCCGAGCTCGGCCTCGTCGGTCTGGCCGGGGGAGTCGTCGAGCAGGTCGGCGGTGGGCGCCTTGGCCCACAGCCGCTCCTCGGCGCCGAGGGTCCTGGCGAGGAGCCGGTTCTGCCGCTTGTTCAGCCCGAACAGGGGCAGCAGGTCCGCGCCGCCGTCGCCGTACTTGGTGAAGAACCCGGTCACGGACTCGGCGCCGTGGTCGGTGCCGATCACCAGGCAGTTGTGCTCCCCGGCGATCGCGTACTGGGCGATCATCCGGACGCGGGCCTTGATGTTGCCCTTGTTGAAGTCGGAGATCTCCCGCTCCGTGGCGCCCTCGAAGCCGTGCTCGAAGCCGTCCACCGCCGGGGCGATGTCGTAGGTGATGGTGCGGTCGGCGGCGATGAAGCGCAGGGCGGCCTGGGCGTCCTCCTCGTCGTGCTGGACCCGGTACGGCAGGCGCACCGCCACGAACTGCGCCTGCCCGCCCTCGGCGCGCAGCCTCTCGGCGGCCAGCTGGGCCAGCCGGCCCGCCAGGGTGGAGTCGAGGCCGCCGCTGATCCCGAGCACGAAGCCCTGGCTGCGGCTGGCCCGGAGGTAGTCGCAGAGGAACCGGACGCGTGCCTCGATCTCCTCCTGGGGGTCGATCTCGGGCTTCACGCCCATCTCGTCGATGATTGCTGCCTGGAGTTTCCGCATGCACCCATGCTAGTGCTGGGCTCTGCCGGCGCCGCAAGGACACCGGGGGAGGGGCCGCGTAGGATGCGGGCCATGCCCCTCCACCGCTCCAGGACCCCGGCCCGGGCGCGCGGGCGCGCCCGCCGGGCCGCCGTCGCGAGCGCTCTGCTGGCCGCGGCGGTGCTCTCCGGGTGCGGGGCCTCGAACGCGCAGGAGCGCGTCGACGTCTATGCGGCCTCCTCGCTCACCGGGGCGTTCACCGAACTGGCCGCGGCGTTCGAGGAGCAGCACCCGGGCGTGGACGTGGCCCTGAACTTCGCCGGCTCCGCCGACCTCGCCGTCCAGATCGCCGAGGGCGCCCCCGCCGACGTGTTCGTCGCCGCGGACGAGCCCACCATGCAGCGGGTCGTCGCCTCGGGCCGGGCCGTGGGCGAGCCGGTGGAGCTGGCGGCCAACCGCCTGACGATCGCCGTGGCCGAGGGCAATCCGCACGGGGTGCGCTCGCTGGGCGACCTCCGGCGGGCGGACCTGGCCACCGTGGTGTGCGCCGAGCAGGTCCCCTGCGGCCGGGCCGCCCGCGCGCTCGAGGAGCGCGCCGGGGTCGCCCTGCGGCCGGTGAGCGAGGAGAACTCCGTGACCGACGTCCTGGGCAAGGTCCGCTCCGGCCAGGCCGACGCCGGGCTGGTCTACGTCACCGACGTGGCCGCCCACGAGGACGAGCTGGACGGCGTCCCCCTTCCCGGCGCCGAGGCCTCCGCGAACACCTACACGGTGGTGGGCCTGGACGGCGCGGCGCCGGAGCGGGCCGCCGAGTTCACCGCCTTCGTGACCGGCCCCGCCGGCCGGGAGCAGCTGCGGCAGAACGGCTTCGACGTGCCCGGCTGACCGCCCGGTCCGAGATCCGACCACCACCGAGCCCACCAGCGATCCCGCCGACGAGCACGGCGAACCGCACCAGCACAGCGAACCAGGAGACCAGCATGAGCGAGCAGCGCGGCACCGACCCCCGCGAGACCCCCCAGAACATCCTGGTCGAGACCCGGGGCCGGGTCGGGATCATCACCCTCAACCGGCCGAAGGCCCTCAACGCCCTCGACGAGGCGACCCTGCGCGAGGTCGTGGCCGCGTCCGCCGCGATGGACGCCGACCCCGGGATCGGGGCGATCGTGCTGACCGGCTCGGAGAAGGCCTTCGCCGCGGGCGCGGACATCAAGGAGATGGCCGGGCGGGGTGCGGCGGAGATGTACCTCGCGGACTGGTTCGCGGGCTGGGAGGCCTTCACCCGGGTGCGCACCCCCGTGGTCGGCGCCGTGGCGGGCTACGCCCTGGGCGGCGGGTGCGAGCTGGCGATGATGTGCGACATCCTGCTCGCCGCGGACACGTCCCGCTTCGGCCAGCCCGAGATCAACCTCGGGGTGATCCCCGGGATGGGCGGGTCCCAGCGCCTGGCCCGCGCCGTGGGCAAGGCCAAGGCCATGGACATGGTCCTCACCGGCCGGACGATCGACGCCGAGGAGGCCGAGCGGGCCGGGCTCGTCTCCCGGGTGGTGCCCGCCGCGGACCTGCTCCAGGAGGCGCTGGGCGTCGCGGAGACCGTCGCCGCGAAGTCCCTGCCCTCGGTGCTGGCCGCGAAGGAGGCCGTCAACGCCGCGTTCGAGACGACGCTGGCACAGGGCGTGCAGTTCGAGCGGCGGCTCTTCCACGCGCTGTTCGCCACGGAGGACCAGAAGGAGGGCATGGCCGCGTTCGCCGAGAAGCGCGCGCCGCGGTTCACCCACCGCTGAGCCCGGCCCCGCGCCCGAGGGGCGCGGCCCGCCGGGTGCGGGGCCGGGGCGCTACGGTGGTCCCATGCCCACACCGCCGATCGACGCGTCCGCCTGGCAGGTCCGCGAGTCCGCCCTCGACCCCGGCGCGCGCGGCGCCGTGGAGTCCCTCTTCGCGCTCGCCAACGGGTGCGTCGGGGTGCGGGGAACCCTGGACGAGGCCCAGCCCAGCTCCTCCCGGGGCACCTTCATGTCGGGCGTCTACGAGTACCACCCCCTGTCCTACCCCGAGGGCGGCTACGGGCACCCCGAGCACGGGCAGGCCGTCATCGGCGTGGCCGACGGCAGCACCGTGCGCCTGCAGGTCGACGGCGTGGCGCTCGACGTCCGGGAGACCCCGCCGGAGGAGCACGACCGCGTGCTGGACCTGCGCGAGGGCACGCTGCGCCGGGAGACCGAGTGGCGCACCCCCCGCGGTGCCCGGATGCGCCTGACCTCCACGCGCCTGGTCTCGCTGGTCCAGCGCTCGGTCTCGGCCATCCGCTACGAGGTCGAGGCCGTGGACCGCGCGGTCCAGGTCGTGGTGCGCTCGGACCTGGTGGTCAACGGCACCCCGCCCAAGGTCCACAACTCCGACCCGCGGGTGGCCGAGGTCCTGGAGCGGCCCTTCCGGGCCCGGCTCAGCCGCCGCCACGCCACGGGCGGGGTCCTGGTGCACCGCACCCACGGCAGCGGGATCGGCGTGGCCGCCGCCGTGGACCACGCCGTGGAGCTGCCGGACGGCGGGGCCGTCAGCACCCAGGGCGACGACGACCAGGTCGTCACCACGCTCGTGGCGGACCTCCGGCCCGGGGAGCGCGTCGGGTTCGTCAAGTACCTCTGCCACGTCATGTCCACGGACGACCCCTCCGTGGACCTGCAGGAACGCGCGCTCGCCGCGCTGGACGGCGCCCGGCACCGGGGCTGGGACGGCCTGCTCACCGCCCAGCGGGCCGAGCTGGACGAGTTCTGGGACGGCGCCGACGTGGAGGTGGACAGCGACCCGGAGCTGCAGCTGGCGGTCCGCTTCGACCTGTTCCAGCTCCTGCAGGCCTCCGCCTGCGTCAACGGCGCCCCGGTCGGGGCGAAGGGCCTCACCGGCGGCGGCTACAGCGGGCACACCTTCTGGGACGTCGAGGGCTTCGTGCTGCCGGCGCTGGCCCTGCTGCGCCCGCTCGACGCCGCCCGGCTGCTGCGCTGGCGCTCCTCCACCCTGGACCGGGCGCGGGAGCGGGCGCAGGTCCTGGACCTGGCCGGCGCCTCCTTCCCCTGGCGCACCATCGACGGGCACGAGACCTCGGCGTACTGGCCGGCCAGCACCGCCGCCATGCACGTCAACGCGGACATCGCCCGGGCCTTCGACTGGTATGCCGCCGTCACCGGCGAGGAGCTCACCACGGTCGGCGGCGTCGAGGTCCTCGTGGAGACGGCGCGCGCCTGGGCGGCCATGGCGCACGAGGACCACGAGGGCGTCGTCCACTACCGCGGGATGACCGGCCCGGACGAGTACACGGGCGTGGTCGACGACAACGTGTTCACCAATCTCATGGCCCGGCGCAACCTCCGGGCGGCCGCCGACGCGTGCGAGGCCCACCCCGAGCACGTGGGCCGGCTCTCCGTGACGGCGGAGGAGCTCGAGCGCTGGCGGGCCGTGGCGGAGGCGATCCACCTGCCCTACGACGCGGTGCGCGGGGTCCACCCCTCCAACGAGGGGTTCACGACCTACCGCGAGTGGGACTTCGAGGCCAAGCGGGACGGATACCCCGTGGAGGAGCACTTCCACTACGCGAAGATCTACCGCCGCCAGGTCGTCAAGCAGGCGGACCTGGTCCTGGCGCTGTGGTGGTGCGCCGAGGAGTTCACCCCCGAGCAGGCCGCCCGGGACCTGGAGTACTACGAGCAGCGCACCGTCCGGGACTCGTCCCTCTCCGCCTGCGTCCAGGCGGTGGTCTCCGCCCGTGTGGGCCACCTGGACCTCGCGTACCAGTACCTGCGCGAGTCCGCCCTCGTGGATCTGCGGGACATCCAGCAGGACGCCGACGGGGGACTGCATCTGGCCTCCGCCGCCGGGTCGTGGCTGGCCGTGGTCTGCGGGTTCGGGGGACTGGACACGGCGGGCGGCGAGCTGCGCCTGGCCCCCCGCCTGCCGGCCGGCCTGCACCGGCTCGCCTTCCGCCTCCGCTGGCGCGGCCACCGGATCGGCGTGGAGATCACCCGCTCGGGCACGACCGTGCGGCTGCTGGGCGGCGCCGCCAGCGGGGTGGCGCTGCGGATCGACGACGCGCCCCGGAGCGTCACGGCCGAGCGCCCCGCGACCGCCCCGCTGCGCAGTCCCCGCCCGTCGACCCCCGCACCTCGCCAGCCCCCGGGCCGCGCCCCGCGCGCGCCCCACAGCCCGTGACGCTCCCGCGCCCGCACCGGCTACCCTGGCCGGGTGGGTGAGATGTGGAGCGGGCCGGAGCCCGGCGGGACCGAGCCTGCGCCGGACGCCCCGAACGGGTGGGTCCCGCCCGACCCCGGGGCACCGGCGGCCGGCGCGGTGCGTGCGACGCCGCCGGCGGCTCTCGAGGTGCTCACCCGCGTCTGGGGCTACGACGCCTTCCGCGGGCAGCAGGCGGAGGTCATCGACACGCTCGTGCGGGGCGACGACGCGCTGGTGCTCATGCCCACCGGCGGCGGCAAGAGCCTGTGCTACCAGATTCCCGCGCTCGTCCGGGAGGGCACCGGGGTGGTCGTCAGCCCGCTCATCGCGCTCATGCACGACCAGGTCGACGCCCTCGAGCAGCTCGGGGTGCGCGCCGCGTACCTGAACTCCACCCAGACGGTCGAGGAGCGCCGTGCCGTCGAGGGCCGCCTGCTGGCCGGCGAGCTCGACCTGCTCTACCTCGCCCCCGAGCGCCTGCCCGTGGCCGCGGACCTGCTCGACCGCGCCCGGATCGCGCTCTTCGCCGTCGACGAGGCGCACTGCGTGGCCCAGTGGGGGCACGACTTCCGCCCCGACTACCTCGGGCTGACCCTCTTGCACGACCGCTGGCCCCGGGTCCCGCGCATCGCCCTGACCGCGACCGCCACGGCGGAGACGCGCGAGGAGATCGTCCGCAACCTCCGCCTGGACGGCGCCCGCGTCTTCGTCTCCAGCTTCGACCGGCCCAACATCCAGTACCGCGTGGGGCCCAAGAAGGACGCCCGCCGGCAGCTGCTGCAGCTCGTCCGCACCGAGCACAGCGGCGAGGCCGGCATCGTCTACTGCCTGTCCCGCGCCTCGGTGGAGCGCACGGCCGAGTGGCTGGCCGCCCAGGGCGTGCCCGCCCTGCCGTACCACGCGGGCCTGCCCGCCGAGGTGCGCGCCCAGCACCAGACCCGGTTCCTGCGCGAGGACGGGATCGTCATGGTCGCGACCATCGCCTTCGGCATGGGCATCGACAAGCCCGACGTGCGCTTCGTCGCCCACCTCGACCTGCCCAAGAGCGTGGAGGGCTACTACCAGGAGACCGGCCGCGCCGGGCGCGACGGCCTGCCCTCGACGGCCTGGCTGGCCTACGGGCTGCAGGACGTCGTCCAGCAGCGGCGGATGATCGAGGACGGCGAGGGGGACCGGCAGCGCAAGCGCGCCCAGACCCTCCACCTGGACGCGATGCTCGCGCTGTGCGAGACCGTGCAGTGCCGCCGCCAGCAGCTGCTGCGCTACTTCGGCGAGGACAGCGGACCGTGCGGCAACTGCGACACCTGCCTCAGCCCGCCCGAGGCCTTCGACGGCACGGTCCCGGCGCAGAAGCTCCTGTCCACCGTGGTGCGGCTGGACCGGGAGCGGGGCCAGCAGTTCGGCGCCGGGCACCTGGTGGACATCCTGCTCGGCCGGGAGACCGAGCGGGTGGTGCGGATGCGCCACACCGAGCTCACGACCTTCGGCATCGGCACCGAGCTGGGCGAGCAGGAGTGGCGCGGGGTGGTGCGCCAGCTGCTGGCCCAGGGCCTGCTCCAGGTGCAGGGCGAGTACGGCGTCCTGGCGCTCACCCCCGCGGCGGGGGAGGTGCTGCGCGGGCAGCGCGAGGTCCGGCTGCGCCGCGAGCCCGAGCGCGGCAGGACCGTGCGCACGCCGCGGACGGGTGCCGCACGGCCGGTGCTCGACGAGCCCCAGCAGGAGCTCTTCCAGCAGCTGCGGGCCTGGCGCGCCGGCGTGGCGAAGGAGCAGGGCGTGCCGGCGTACGTCGTGTTCAACGACGCGACCCTCGCCGCCATCGCCCAGGCCCGGCCGGGCACGCTGGGCGAGCTGCGCGGCATCTCCGGCGTCGGCGACGCCAAGCTCGAGCGCTACGGCCAGGCCGTCCAGCAGGTCGTCACCGGCGACTGAGCTGCGCCTCCCGCCCGGGTCCGCGCCCCGGTGCTCGCGGCCGGCCGCCGGGCGGCCGGGGCGGGCTGCCCGTGCCGCCCCGCGGCGGGACCCCGCCACGGACCGGCGGGGCCCGGCGGGACCCCCGCTGAGTCCGCATCTGCGTCCGCGAACCCCTGGTCTCATCCGTACCTGCGGATAGCATGGCCCCATGACCGAGATCAGGATCGCCGACGCGGCCCGTTTCCTCGGCGTCAGCGACGACACCGTCCGGCGCTGGATCGAGCAGGGCACGCTGAGCAGCGCCCGGAGCGCCACCGGCCACAGCGTGGTGGACGGACTGGAGCTGGCCCGCCTGCTCAAGGAGCGCTCCGTCCGGCCCGAGGACCCCGCCCGCGTCGCCAGCTCGGCGCGCAACCGGTTCGTGGGCCTGGTCACCGAGGTCGTCTCGGACACCGTGATGTCCCAGGTGGAGCTGCAGTGCGGCCCGCACCGCGTGGTCTCGCTGATGAGCACCGAGGCCGTCCGGGACCTGGGCCTGGAGCCCGGCCGGGTGGCCACGGCCGTCGTCAAGTCGACCGACGTCGTCGTCGAGACCCCCGGGGCGTGAGGCCGTGGTGCAGACCGGGCCCCCCGTCCTCGCCGACCGGCCGGCGGCTCGCGGCCGCCGCGCCGTGCTCCGGCGTCGTCCCCGCGGCTTCAGCACCGTGCCGGGCTGGGTGTGGATCCCGGCGGCCCTGGGCGCGCTGGTGGTGGTCCTGCCGGTCCTCGGCATGCTCGCCCGGGTGGACTGGGCCGGGTTCCTCGGCCTGATCGGCTCGCCCTCGGCGCTGCGCGCCCTCGGACTGAGCCTGCGCACGGCCGCCGCGAGCACGGCGCTGTGCGTGCTCCTGGGCGTGCCCCTGGCGCTGCTGCTGGCCCGCACCGAGTTCCCCGGCCGGCGCGCGCTGCGCGGCCTCGTGCTGCTCCCGCTGGTCCTGCCGCCCGTCGTCGGCGGTCTGGCCCTGCTCTACACGTTCGGGCGCCACGGCCTGATCGGCCGCCACCTGGAGCTCGCCGGGATCAGCATCGCCTTCTCGACCGCGGCCGTGGTGCTCGCCCAGACCTTCGTGTCCCTGCCGTTCCTGGTCGTCAGCCTGGAGGGCGCGCTGCGCACCGCGGGGGAGCGCTACGAACGGGTCGCCGCGACCCTCGGGGCGGGCCCCGGCACCGTGCTGCGCCGGGTGAGCCTGCCCCTGGCCCTGCCGGGGCTGGCCTCGGGGGCCGTGCTGGCCTTCGCCCGCAGCCTGGGCGAGTTCGGGGCCACCCTGACCTTCGCCGGCAGCCTCGAGGGCGTCACCCGCACCCTGCCGCTCGAGATCTACCTGCAGCGCGAGACGGACCCCGACGCCGCGGTCGCGCTCTCCCTCGTGCTCGTGCTGGTCGCGGTGCTCGTCGTGGGGATCTCCGCGCCGGGCCGGCTCCGGAGCCCCGGACCGCGGCCCGGGCCCGGCACGGGCACCGGCCCAGGAGCACGGGCATGAGCCTGCAGGCCGCCGTCCGGCTGCGCGCCCGGGACCTGGACCTGGCCGTGTCGGTGGCCGACGGGCAGACCCTGGCGGTCACCGGGCCCAACGGGGCGGGCAAGTCCTCGCTGCTGGCGGTCGTCGCCGGGCTGCTCGTGCCGGACACCGGCCGGGCCGCCCTGGACGGGCGGGTCCTGTTCGACATCGACACCGCCGGGCGCGGCCCGTGGGTCCCGGCGCACGACCGCGGGGTGGTCCTGCTCGCCCAGGACCCGCTGCTGTTCCCGCACCTGAGCGTGCTCGAGAACGTCGCGTTCGGGCCCCGGTCCCGGGGGGCGGGCCGGCGGCGGGCCCGGGCCGCGGCCGTGCAGTGGCTCGAGGCCGTGGGTGCGGCCCCGCTGGCCCACCGCCGCCCCGCGGCGCTGTCCGGGGGGCAGGCCCAGCGCGTGGCCGTGGCCCGCGCGCTCGCCGCCGACCCGCGGCTGCTGCTGCTCGACGAGCCCTTCGCCTCCCTCGACAGCACCGCCGCCCCGGCCCTGCGCGAGCTCCTGCGGCGGGTGCTCACCGGGCGCATGGCCGTGGTCGTCACGCACGACCCCGCCGACGTCGAGGCCCTCGCCGACGCCGAGCTGCGCCTCGAGCACGGCCGCGTGGCCGGCGCGCCCTGACGTGGTCGCCGCCCGCCCGGACCGGCGCACCGCGGCTCAGCTCTCCCCGGTCCGGTTTCCCTGGGCCCGGTTTCCCTGGGCCCGGCTCTCCTCGGGCCGGCCCGCCCGGATGCCGCCCACGATCAGCAGGCCCAGCTCCCGGTAGGCGCCGGGGCCCTCCACCCCGCCCAGGCCGGTGCGCTGCTGGATCCGGTCCATGGCGGAGGAGATGACCTCCGCGATGAACCCGGTGGGCACCGGGCGGAACTCCCCGCCGGCCACGCCCTCGGCCACGAGCCCGGCGAGCTTGGCCGAGGCGATCCGCGTGTTGCGCTCGTAGACCTCCGAGGCCACGGGCGAGCCGGCCACGTCCTGCAGGAACCGGGCCGAGGCCGGCCGCAGCTGCTCCGCCATCGCCTCCAGGTAGGCGCTCAGCCGCTGCCCCGCCCCGCCCGGACCGCGCAGGGCCTCCTCCGTGCCCCGGCTGACCTGTTTGAAGAACGCCACGAGCACCGCCCGCACCAGCTCGTCCCGGCTGCCGGCCAGGGCATAGATCGTGGCCTTGGAGCAGTGCAGCCGCGCCGCGGCACCGTCCATGGTGAACCCCCGGAAGCCCTCGCGCAGGAAGATCCCGAGCAGCTCGTCGAAGAGCTGCTGCTGGCGGGGCGTGCGGGCCGCCGCCCCGCGCGCCGCAACTGGTGGAGTGAGATGAGTCACAGTACGATATTACTCACAACCGTACTGTTCGACCCGGTCCCGGTGGGCCACCACTCCGCCCGGACCGACGAGAGGACATCCCATGACTCCGGTCCTGCGCGGGGAATCCCCGTCCGTGGAGCACGTCGCCGGCATCCCCTTCCCGGACGCCGACCTCTTCTCCTTCGCCGCCGTCCTGCCGCCCGCCGAGCGCGCCCGGCTGGCCGACCTGCACACCCTCCTCCAGGAGCAGGTCCGCCCCGCGGTCACGCCGTACTGGAACCGTGAGGAGTTCCCGGCCCAGCTGCTCCCTGCCCTGGCCGACCACGGACTGGGGGAGCTGGAGCTGTCCGGGGCGAGCCGGCTGTTCCGGGGGCTGGCCTACGCCGAGGTCGCCCGGGCGGACGTGTCCCTGTCCGCCCTGGTCGGCATCCACAACGAGCTCATCCTGGGGCTGATCGACGCGCTGGGCTCGCCCGAGCAGAAGGCGCGCTGGCTGCCGGAGCTGCGCTGCTTCCGCGCCCTCGGGGCCTTCGCCCTGACCGAGCCCGAGCACGGCTCCGACATCGCCGGGGGCCTGGCCACCACGGCCACCCGGGACGGGGACGAATGGGTGCTGACCGGGACCAAGCGCTGGATCGGGGCCGGCACGATCGCCGACGTCGCCATCGTCTGGGCCCGGGACACCGCCGACGGCCAGGTCAAGGGCTTCCTCGTGGAGACCGACCGGCCCGGCTGGTCGGCCACGAAGATCGAGCACAAGATCGGGCTGCGGATCATGCAGAACGCCGACATCGTCCTGGACGAGGTCCGCGTCCCCGCAGCCAACGCACTGCCCGGGGCCGGCAGCTTCGCCGCCGCCAACCGGATGCTGCGCAACTCCCGGGCCTGGGTCGGCTGGCAGGGCGCCGGGGTGCAGCTGGCGATCTTCGACGTGGCCCGCGCCTACGCCCTGGACCGGAGGCAGTTCGGCCGTCCGCTGGCGAAGTTCCAGCTCGTGCAGGAGCCGCTGGCCCGGATCCTCGGCAACGCCACCGCCTCCCTGGGCCTGATGGCCCAGATCGCCCGGCTGCAGGAGGACGGGGGCTTCGACATGCCGCACGCCGCCCTGGCCAAGGCCACCACCACGTCCCTGGCCCGGGAGTCGGCCGCCCTGGGCCGGAACCTGCTCGGCGGCAACGGCGTGGTCACCGACCACGAGATGGCCAAGCTGTTCAACGACGTCGAGATCCTCTACACCTACGAGGGCACCTACGAGATCAACGCCCTCATCGTGGGCCGCGCCGTCACCGGCGTCTCCGCCTTCGTCTGAGTCACTCGCCCGGGCCACCGCGCCCGGGCCCTCCCGCCCCCGCGAAAGGACCCCCATGGACGTCACCGACACCTCCGCCCTCGTCACCGGCGCCGCCTCCGGGCTCGGCGCCGCCACCGCCGCGATGCTCGCCGGGCGCGGCGTGCGGGTCGTGGCCGTGGACCTGCCCGCCGCCGTCGACACCGCCCCCGACGTCCCCGGCGTGCGCTACGTGGCCGCCGACGTCACCGACCGCGACGCCGTGCGCGAGGCCGTGGCGGCCGCGGACGGGACCGGGCCGCTGCGCACCGTGGTCAACTGCGCCGGGATCGGGCCCTCGGCCCGGGTGCTGGGCAAGCGGGGGGTGCACGACCTCGACCTGTTCGAGACCGTGCTGCGCGTGAACCTCCTCGGCACCTTCACGGTCCTCGCGCTCGCCGCGGAGCGGATCGCCGCCACCGACCCCGTGGACGACGACGGACAGCGCGGGCTGATCGTCAACACCGCCTCCGTCGCGGCGTTCGAGGGCCAGGTCGGGCAGGCCGCCTACGCGGCGTCAAAGGGCGGGGTGCACAGCCTGGGCATCACCGCGGCCCGGGACCTCGCCGGCTCCGGGATCCGCGTGAACACCATCGCCCCGGGCGTGATCGAGACCCCCATGCTCGCGGCGGTCGGCGAGGAGTTCCGGCAGGGGCTCGCCGCGGGCGTGCCCTTCCCGCGCCGGCTCGGCCGGCCGCAGGAGTTCGCCCAGCTCGTCGCGTCCTTCCTGGACAACGACTACCTCAACGGCACCACCGTCCGGATGGACGGCGCCCTGCGGATGGCCCCGCGCTGAGCCGTCCCGCGCGAGCCGCGGGCCCGCCGGCGGACCCATAGACTGGGGCGCATGACCACCGACTTCTCGCCCGTGGACCTCGCGACCGCCCGTGAACGCCTCCGCCGACTGATCATCGACCTCGCCGTGGTGCGCGGCAAGGTCACCCTGGCCAGCGGCATCGAGGCCGACTACTACGTGGACCTGCGGCGCGTGACCCTGCACCACGAGGCCTCCCGCTACGTGGGCCGGGTGATGCTCGCCATGCTCGACGAGGCCGGGATCTCCTTCGACGCCGTGGGCGGGCTGACCATGGGCGCCGACCCGGTGGGGCACGCGATCATGTACGCCGCCGGCGAGCGGGGACGGGCCGTGGACGCGTTCGTGGTCCGCAAGGCCCAGAAGAGCTACGGGATGGGCCGCCAGGTCGAGGGCCCCCCGGTGGCCGGCCGTGACGTCGTCGTCGTCGAGGACACCTCCACGACCGGGGGCTCGGCGCTCACCGCGGTGGAGGCCCTGCAGCGGGCCGGCGCCAACGTGGTGGCCGTGGCCATCATCGTGGACCGGCGCACCGGCGCGAAGGAGCGCATCCAGGAGACGGCGGGCGTGCCCTGCCTCTACGCCTTCACGAAGGACGAGCTCGGACTTGACTGACCCCGCTGCGGAGGCGGCCGCCGTCGAGGCCGCCGCGGCCGCCCCCGTGGTGGGCGCCGGCCCGTGGGAGGGCCCCTGGCCCGAGGGCGAGCAGTGGGACCCGGAGCTGCTGGCGCACGGAGACCGGCGCAACGTCGTGGACGGCTACCGGTACTGGACGATGGAGGCCATCGTCGCCGACCTCGACACCCGCCGGCACGCGTTCCACGTGGCCGTGGAGAACTGGCAGCACGACCTCAACATCGGCTCCGTGGTGCGCACCGCCAACGCCTTCCTCGCCCGGGAGGTGCACATCGTGGGGCGGCGGCGCTGGAACCGGCGCGGCGCCATGGTCACCGACCGCTACCAGCACGTGCGCCACCACGCGAGCGTCGAGGAGTTCACGGCCTGGGCGGCCGCCGAGGGGCTGCCCGTCATCGGGATCGACAACTTCCCGGACTCCCGGCAGCTGGAGACCTACGACCTGCCGGAGCGCTGCGTGCTGGTGTTCGGCCAGGAGGGCCCCGGGCTCAGCCCCGAGATGCACGCCGCGGCGGGGGCGACCCTGTCGATCGCCCAGTTCGGCTCGACCCGCTCGATCAACGCCTCGGCCGCGGCCGCCGTGGCCATGCACGCGTGGGTCCGCCGCCACGTGTTCGGCCAGCCGCCGGGCTGAGCGCACGACCCGTGACGGCCTTCCGTCGTCCCCCGGCGGCGGTTTGGCTAGAGTGGGAGCCAGGCCACACCCGACCCGAAGGAGCCAGCATGCCCATCGCAACCCCTGACGTCTACGCCGAGATGATCGACCGCGCCAAGGAGAAGGGCTTCGCCTACCCGGCGATCAACGTCACCTCCTCCCAGACGCTCAACGCGGCCATCCGCGGCTTCGCCGAGGCCGGCTCGGACGGCATCATCCAGGCCTCCACCGGCGGGGCCGCCTACTGGTCCGGGGCCTCCGTCAAGGACATGGTCACCGGTTCGCTCGCGATGGCGGCGTTCGCCCGCGAGGTCGCGAAGAACTACGACGTCAACATCGCCCTGCACACCGACCACTGCCCGCAGGACAAGCTCGAGGGCTTCGTGCTGCCGCTCCTGGAGGAGTCGGAGAAGGCCGTGGCCCGCGGTGAGGACCCGATCTTCCAGTCCCACATGTGGGACGGCTCGGCGATCGAGCTCGACGAGAACCTGAAGATCGCCCAGGAGCTGCTGGCCCGCACGCACAAGGCCAAGATCATCCTCGAGGTCGAGATCGGCGCGGTCGGCGGCGAGGAGGACGGCGTGGAGAACGCGATCAACGAGAAGCTCTACTCCACCGTCGAGGACGGCCTGGCCACCGTGGAGGCCCTCGGCGCCGGGGAGAACGGCCGCTACCTCACCGCCCTGACCTTCGGCAACGTGCACGGGGTGTACAAGCCCGGCGGGGTCAAGCTGCGCCCGGAGCTGCTGCAGCAGATCCAGCAGGAGGTCGGCAAGAAGCTCGGCAAGGACCGGCCCTTCGACCTGGTCTTCCACGGCGGCTCCGGCTCCACCGCGCAGGAGATCGCGAACTCCGTGGAGTACGGGGTGGTGAAGATGAACGTGGACACCGACACCCAGTACGCCTTCACCCGCCCCGTCGCCGGGCACATGTTCACCAACTACGACGGCGTGCTGAAGGTCGACGGCGAGGTCGGCAACAAGAAGACGTACGACCCGCGCGTGTGGGGCGCCCTGGCCGAGGGGAACATGGCCGCCCGCGTGGTCGAGGCCTGCCAGAACCTCGGCTCCGCCGGGACCTCCGTCAAGTAGGCGGCACCACCCTCCGCGGCCGGATCCCCGGCCGCGGAGGACCGACGGCGGCGCCCTGCCCGAGCGGGGCGCCGCCGTCGTCCGTCCGGCGCCCCGCACGCATCCCGTGCGCATCCCGCAGTTCCGCCCACCGAAAGGACCCCCTTCCCCATGAGCCTCACCGGCAAGAACCTGCTCGAGGGCCCCGAGCCCACCTATCTCTCGGCGGACCCCGAGCTGGCCGCACGCATCGAGGCGGGCGACGAGGCGGAGGACCTCGCCGCCCGCTACCCGAAGGCCTCCCTCGCGTGGGCGATGTGCGCCGAGGACGCCCTCGCCGAGGGCCGGACGCTGGAGGGCTACGCGTTCGCCCGTGTGGGCTACCACCGCGGCCTGGACGCCCTGCGCGGCCACGGCTGGAAGGGCCACGGGCCCATCCCGTTCTCCCACGAACCCAACCGCGGCTTCCTCCGCGCACTGTCCGCCCTCGGCCGGGCCGCGGCCGCGATCGGCGAGTTCGACGAGGCCGAGCGCATCCAGAAGTTCCTCAACGACTCCGATCCCACCGCCGCGGAGCAGCTCCAGCACTGAGCCGGCAGCACTGACCCGGCAGCGCTGACCCGGCAGTACTGACCCGGCAGTACTGACCCGGCCGTGCTGACCCGGCGGCGCTGCCCGGTGGTGCGGGCCCGGGGCGTCCCCGGGCCCGCACCGGTCAGGGCGTGCCGGGTCCCGGCCCGCGGACGGGGCCGTCGTCGCGCCCGTCGCCGAGTCCGTCGCGCCTGCCGCGGCGGGGACGGCGCGGACGCCAGGACGGCCGGGGCCAGTCCCGCTTCGGCAGGCGCACGTTCCACTCGCCCGCCCCGGGCAGGCGCCACCCCCGGCGCCGGGCGAGGACGGTGACCGTCGCGGCCGTGAGGATCGCCGCGGCCATGCCCCAGTTGGGCCGGCCCAGGGCGTGCAGGACCGCCATCTCGGCGCTGGCGATCACCGCCCCCGTGGCGTAGAGGGTGTTGCCGCCGAAGATCAGGGGCACCCGCCCCACCGCGATGTCGCGGATCATCCCGCCGCCCACGGCGGTGATCACCCCGATCATCACGGCCGGCAGCCAGCTCAGGCCGACGTCGAGGGCCTTGGCGGTGCCCGTGGCCGCCCAGCAGCCCACGGCCAGGGCGTCGGCCACGATCAGCACGCGATGGGTCCACGGGCCGCGCAGCTGCAGGAAGAACGCGATGGCGGCCCCGGCGATCGCCGTGCCGAGGTACGCGGGATTGGTCAGCGCCACGGGGAAGCCCACCTGCAGCAGCGTGTCCCGCAGCAGGCCGCCGCCGAGCGCGGAGAGGACGGCGAGGAACACGAAGCCGACCGGGTCCATCCGCAGCTGGCGCGCCACCGCCCCGCCCAGCACGCCGTTGGTGAGCACGCCCAGCAGGTCGACGGCGTCGAACACGACGCCCGGATCCGTACTTCCCACGACCACCTCATCCACGGCACACCGACGCCCGAGGGTAGCACCCGGGGCGCGGCCGCCCGGGGGAGGTGCTCAGAGGAAGGGGCGCAGCGGCACCAGGACGGTCTCGGCGAACCACGCCGCGGGGGACCGCTCGTCCCACTGACCGGCGGTGAGCTCCCGGCAGTTCTCGCTGTCGGCGGCGAAGACGGCCTCCATGTCCGCGGCGAAGTCGCGGTCGTGGATCTCCAGGTTGGTCTCGTAGTTGAAGCCCAGGCTCAGCCGGTCGATGTTGGCGGTGCCCACGATCGACCACTGCCCGTCGATGGTGGCGGTCTTGGCGTGGATCATGGCGTTGCGGTAGAGGAGCACGGTGATGTCCTCGGCCAGCAGCGTGGAGTAGAAGCCCCGGGAGAGCCAGTCGGCGAGCACGTGGTTGGAGTTCTCGGGCAGGATCACGCGCACGTCCACCCCGCGCCGGGAGGCCTCGATCAGGGCGGAGAGGATCTGCTGGTCGGGGATGAAGTAGGCGGTGGTCAGGTAGATGTGGTCCGTGGCGCGGTGGATCGCGTCGAGGTAGACGCTGCGGATCGGGTACACGAGGCTGGCCGGGATGTTGTTGATCGCCCGCACCCGGGAGTCCCAGGAACCCGGGTTGACGTGCGGCAGCTTGGGCCGCCGCGCGGAGGGGTGGTTCCACACCGAGGCGAAGGAGTGGCCGAGCTCGAAGGCGGCGGGACCGGTGAGCCGCACGTGGGTGTCCCGCCACTCGGTGGCGTAGAGGGACCCCACGTTGTACCCGCCCACGAAGCCGACCTCCTGGTCGACGACCAGCAGCTTCCGGTGCGTCAGCCCGGTGGCCTGCAGCGGGCTGAGCAGCAGGCGGGGGCGCAGCACGGGGAACCGGTAGACGTGCACGTCGGGGTGGAAGCGGTAGAACGAGCGCGGGACCACCAGGTTGCCGAAGCCGTCGTACATCACGTGCACCTGGACACCGCGGGCGGCGGCCGCGTTGACGGCCTCCAGGAAGGCCCGGCCGACCTCGTCGTCCTTCCAGATGAAGGTCTCCAGCAGGACCTGGTGCCGGGCTCCCCGGATCGCGGCGAGCATGTCCCGGTAGAGGTCCTCCCCGTAGGTGTACACCGTGGTCCCGGTGTCCGCGACCGTGTGCTCGAAGGTGCCGGGACGCGGGAAGCCGGAACGCTTGGCGCGCTGGCGGCGCTTGACCGCGTCCGTGGCCACGAGGGTGGCCACCACCGCCGCCTGGACGGCCACCATGCCCGCGACCGAGCGGAGGGCGAGGGAGCGGAGCATGCGGGGACCCGTGGCGCGAGGGGACGTCATCTGCAAAGCGTACCCGGGGCACGGCGGGCGTAGGGTGGCCGCATGAGCGCCGTCCCCGCCCCGCCGCGCGTGGTCGTGCTGACCGCCGAGGGCACGCCCCCACCCGCCAACGAGGCCGCCCTGCGGCGCCTCGCCGACATCACGGTGGTGACCCGCGAGGGCCTGGCCCGGGCTCTCGCCGGCGACGCGGACCGGCGTCCGGCCGAGGTGCTGCTGCTGTGGGACTTCTTCTCCGACGCGCTCGCCGGGGCCTGGGACGCCGCCACCGCGCTGCGCTGGGTGCACGTGGCCGCCGCCGGGGTGGACGCCGTGCTGTTCCCGGAGCTGCGCGCCTCCGGGGTCCGGCTGACCAACGCCCGCGGGGTCTTCGACCGGCCCGTCGCCGAGTTCGTGCTCGCGGCGGTCCTCGCCCAGGACAAGCAGCTGCACCGCAGCGAGGCGCTGCAGCGGGACCGGCGCTGGGTGCACCGGGAGCTGCGGCGCACCCGGGGCTCCACCGCCCTGGTCGTGGGCACCGGAGGGATCGGGCGGGAGACCGCCCGCCTGCTGCGGGCCGCCGGGATGGCGGTGCGCGGCGCCGGTCGCACGGCCCGTGCGGAGGACCCCGACTTCGGCACGGTCGTCCCCGCGGCCGAGCTGGCCGAGCACGCCGGCTGGGCCGACCACCTGGTGCTGGCCGCGCCCCTGACCGAGCGCACGCGCGGGCTCGTCGACGCCCGGGTCCTCGCCGCGATGCCCCCGCACGGCCACCTCGTGAACGTGGGCCGGGGGCCGCTGGTCGACGAGGACGCCCTCCTGGAGGCGCTCCTGGCGGGACGGCTCGCGGCCGCGACCCTCGACGTCTTCGCCACGGAGCCCCTGCCGCCGGCCCACCCCTTCTGGGCGATGGACGAGGTGCACGTGTCCGCGCACCTGTGCGGCGACGTCGAGGGGTGGCGGGAGGAGCTCGCGGCGCAGTTCGAGGACCACCTCCGGCGCTGGACGGCCGGGGAGCCGCTGCGGCACGAGGTGGACAAGGTGGCCGGCTACGTCCGGTCCTCCTGAGGGGAGGGCCGGGGCGCGGGGAGGGCACCGCCGTCCCGCGGGAATCGAGGCGGTCGACCGGCGGACCCGGTCGGCCCATGGACGGGGTCCGCGGCGGCCGGGGCGGTGGCGAGCGGCTTGTGGCGAGCGCGGACTGCTGTCAGGCTTGCCTGTGCCACCCTCTGCTGTTCCGGGGCGCGGAGCAGCCACCACGACCGTCCGGAGGTGCTCGTGAGCACGCCGATCCCGGCCACACCGGCCGACCCGGACGGGTTGGCCGAGATCGCCGACGCCGTCGTGCGGCTGGGTGAGCAGCTGCGCACCGTCACCGCGGACACCCTGGTCGAGGCGGTGATCCGGCAGGCCGCGGAGACGCTGCCGGGGGCACGGTGGGCCAGCATCACCACGCTGCGCCACGACACGTTCCGCACCCTGGCCGCCACCGGGGAGAAGGCCCGGCAGGCCGACGCGCTCCAGTACCGGGTGGGCTCGGGCCCGTGCGTGGACGCCCTGCTGGAGGACAGCGTGCACCGCTCCGGGGACCTGGCCCACGACGCCCGCTGGCCGGAGTACGGGGCGCGGGTCGCCCGGGAGCTCGGGGTGCGCAGCGCGCTGGCCTACCGGCTGATCCTGGTCCCGGACCCGGACCTGATCGCCGCGCTGAACCTGTACTCCGACGTCCCCGACGCCTTCGACGCCCAGACCGAGTGGGCCGGCACGATGCTGGCCACCCACGCCGCGTGGGCGGTGTCGACGGCGCTCGCCCAGGAACGGGCCGAGAACCTGGAGGTGGCGCTGCGGTCCAACCGGGAGATCGGCACCGCCATCGGGGTGCTGATGACCCAGCACAAGCTCACCCGTCGGCAGGCGCACGAGCTGCTGCGCCTGGCCAGCCAGGACAGCAACCGGAAGATGGCCGAGATCGCCACCGAGGTCGTGGACACCGGGCAGCTCTCGATGCCGCGCCGGCCCGGCCGCCCCGCACCGGGGGCCCGGGAAGGCTGAGCCGGCGCTGCGGCCGCCGTGTCCCCGGACCGCGAACGGCGGGGCCGCCCACGGGATCCCGTGGGCGGCCC
>NZ_LDNX01000020.1:0-28420 GCF_001027955.1 Kocuria sp. SM24M-10
ACACCGGGCGGCTGCGCTTCACCACCAGCTCGGCCGTCTCGAAGTCGGTGACGATCAGCGGCACGCCCGCCTCCAGCTGGCGGGCGTAGACCCGGCGCATCACGGCCTCCGCGGCCGGCTCCTCCGCGCCCAGCACCATCCGGTCCGGTGTCAGGGTGTCCTCCACGGCGTAGCCCTCGCGCAGGAACTCCGGGTTCCAGACCAGGGACACGTCCACCCCGTCTCGCGCCGAGGCCTTCGCCAGATCCGCCAGCCGCCGGGCCGAGCCGACCGGGACCGTGGACTTGCCGGCGATCACGCAGTCGCGCGTGGCGGCCGCGGCGATCGAGCCGACGGCGGCGTCCACGTAGCGCATGTCCGCCGCGAAGGACCCGGGCCGCTGGGGCGTGCCGACGCCGACGAAGTGCACGTCGCCGAAGGCCCCGGCCTCCTCGTAGCTGGTGGTGAAGCGCAGCCGCCCGGTGTCCACGTGCTTGCGCAGCAGCTCGCCCAGTCCTGGTTCGTGGAAGGGCAGCTCCCCGCGGGACAGGGCCTCGACCTTCGCCGGGTCCACGTCCACGCCCAGGACCTCGAAGCCCATCTCCGCCATCGACGCGGCGTGCGTGGCCCCCAGGTAGCCCGTGCCCAGAACCGTGATCTTCATGGACGTCCTCCGTCTCTCCCGGGCCGCCGGGCCCGTGCTCGTTGTTGCCTGTCGCATCTTGTCAGGGCCGGGGCGCACAGCGGCGCACCTGCTCAGCGCGGCGCGCCGGGCGGCGGCGCGGATGTGAGCGCCGTCTCGGCGAACCACGTGGTGGTCTCCCCGTGCCGCTTCTGCTCGAAGCGGCGCAGTCCGGACGGCCACTCCGGCTCGGGCGAGCGCGAGGAGCGCTCGACCACGACCACCCCGCCCTCGCCCAGCCGGCCCACCAGTGCCGCCAGCACGGCGCTCAGCTCGCGTTCGCCCAGCGGGTAGGGCGGGTCGGCGAGCACCAGGTCCCAGGGGCCCGCCGCGGGATCGGCCAGGTAGGCGGCGACGGCGCCCTGGTGGACCGCGACGACGTCGTCGCGGCCCAGCGCCCGGTGCACCACGGCCGTGTTGGCCCGGCAGACCCGGACGGCGGGCGGATGGCGCTCCACCAGGGTGACGGCGGCCGCGCCCCGGCTGGCGGCCTCGCAGCCCAGCGCCCCGGACCCGGCGAACAGGTCCAGGACCCGGGCCTCGTGGAGCATGCCCCAGGCCTCGAGGCGGGCGAAGAGCGACTCCTTGACCCGGTCGGTGGTGGGGCGGGTGCCCTGGCCCGGCACGGACTGCAGGCGCAGTCCCCCGGCGGCCCCGGCGATGATCCTGCTCATGGTCGTGCTCCTCCCGTCCTCGGCCGCACCGGGCTCAGCCCCGGTCCAGGAACGCCTCGGCGTCCGGGTCGAGGTAGCGTTCGATGGCCTCGGCGAGCTCGGGGTGCTCGTCGAGCCCGGGGTCCTCGCCGAGGAGGGTGACGGCGTCCCGGCGGGCGCGCTCGATCAGCTCGGCGTCGTCGAGCGCGCGCAGCAGCCGCAGGGTCGACCGCCCTCCCGACTGCGCCGCGCCGAGGATGTCCCCCTCGCGGCGCAGCTCCAGGTCGGCCCGGGCGAGCGCGAAGCCGTCCGTGGTGCCGGCCACGACCTCGATGCGCTCCCGCGAGGGGTGCTCGGCGGGGCGCCGGGTGACCAGCAGGCACGTCCCGGCGTGCCCGCCCCGCCCGATCCGGCCGCGCAGCTGGTGCAGCTGGGAGATGCCGAACCGGTCGGCGTCCACGATGATCATCAGTGTGGCGTTGGGGACGTCCACCCCCACCTCGACCACGGTGGTGCAGACCAGCAGCTGCACCGCCCCGGACGCGAAGTCCTCCATGAGGCGGGCCTTCTGCACGGGGTCGAGCCGGCCGTGGAGCACCTCGGCGCGCACGCCGTCCAGGACGGGCTGCCGGGCGATCAGCTCGGCCAGCCAGGCCACGGAGGCCATCGGCGCCTCGGCCTCCTCCTCCTCGGCGGCGGCCGCCCGGGCGGACTCGGCCAGGGAGCCGGTGGGCGGGGCCTCGTCGTCGTCCCCGATCTTGGGCGCGACCACGTAGACCTGCCGGCCCGCGTCGATCTCCTCGCGGGCGCGGCGCCACAGGCGCTGCTCCCAGGCGGGGTGCTCCACGAGCCCCACCGTGTGGGTCGCGATGGGCTGCCGCCCGGCCGGCAGCTGGTCCAGCACGGAGACGTCGAGGTCGCCGAAGACGGTCATGGCCACGGTGCGCGGGATGGGGGTCGCGGTCATCACGAGCAGGTGCGGGGGACGGCCGGCCTTGTCCCGGAGCCGGTCGCGCTGCTCCACGCCGAACCGGTGCTGCTCGTCGACGACGACGAGCCCGAGGTCGGCGAACTGGACGACCTCGGAGAGCAGGGCGTGGGTGCCGATGACGATCCCGGCCTCCCCGGAGGCGATCCGCAGCAGCGCCCGCTTGCGCGCGGCCGCACTCATCGACCCGGTGAGCAGCACGACCTGCGTGCCGTCGGGGTCCCCGCCCAGTTCCCCGCCCCGGGCGAGGGGGCCGAGGGAGCGCAGCACGGAGCCGTGGTGCTGTCCGGCGAGCACCTCGGTGGGCGCGAGCAGCGCGGCCTGGGCGCCCGAGTCGACGACCTGGAGCATGGCGCGCAGCGCCACGAGCGTCTTCCCGGCGCCGACGTCGCCCTGCAGCAGCCGGTTCATGGGGTGGGTCCCGGCCAGCTCCGCCGCGAGCTCCTCCCCCACGGCGCGCTGCCCGGCGGTGAGCTCGAAGGGCAGGGCGGCGTCGAACTTCGCCAGGAGCCCGTCCGGGGTGCCGGGGCGGGCGGTGGTCGGGTGGGCCGCGAGCTCGGCCCGGCGGCGGGCGAGCGCGCACTGGAGCAGGAAGGCCTCCTGGTAGCGGAACCGGCGGCGGGCCTCGCCGTGGGCCCGCGTGTCCCGGGGCCGGTGCACCTGCCAGTACGCCTCCTCGAGGCCCATCAGCCCCTCCCGCTCGCGGATGCCCTCCGGCAGCGGGTCCGGGACCGCCGCGAAGTCCACGACCGGCAGCAGGGAGTGCACGGCGCGGGCGATCTTGTCCGTGGTGAGCTTGGCGGTGGCCGGGTAGATGGGGATGGGGCGTCCGGCCCGTTCCTCCGCGCTCTCCCCGGCCTCGGGGGCGTCCGGGTCCAGGATGGCGTAGTGCGGGTTGGTCATGGTGACGGCGCCGTTGTACAGGCCGACCTTCCCGGAGAACAGGGCGTGCGTGCCCGGGGGCAGGTCCCTGGCCGCGGTCCAGGCGTTGAAGAAGCTCAGCCGCATCGTGCGGCCGGAGGCGGGGTCCGTCTCCTCGAACAGGAGGCGGGGGTCCGAGGAGACGCGGTCGGTGATCACCACGTCCGTGATCGACCCGCGGCGGGAGCGCATCTGGCGGGTGGAGGCGGAGACGACCTCGGCCACGATGGTGACCTGCTGGTCGATGCGCAGCTCCGAGAAGGGAGTGAGCTCGCCCCGGGGCATGTACCGGCGGGGGAAGTGGTCGAGCAGCTGCCCGATCGTGCTCACGGAGAGCTGCCTCGCCAGCTGATCGGCCGTGGCGCGGCCCAGCAGCCGCGCGAGCGGCTGGTCGAGCTCGGGGACCGGGGCGGGGAACGCCCCGCCGGTGTGGGACCGGGCCATCTCAGGCGCACCTCATCCGTCCGCTTCCGAGAGGGAGGTCACCGTGAGGTTGACGGCCTCGCCTCGGGCGCCGATCACCGCGAGCGCCTCCTCGGTGCGCTCCACGTGCACGTGCACGCGCCACCGGTAGCCGTCCCCGGCCTCGGAGACCGCGCTCATGATCACGCTGCTGCCCACCTCGCTGAGCTCGTGCCGCAGCTCCGCGGCGTCCAGCGGGGACAGCTCGACGGTGCACATGACCTCCACGCCGCCGTGCACGGTGTGCGGGGCGGCGTGGACGCCCGCGGCCCGGGCGGCGGCGTCGTCGATCAGCTGGTCGAGGCCGGCCTCGTCCCCGGCGTCGTCCCCGCCCACCGTGCGGGCGAGCGCGTCGAGGACGACGAGCATGCCCAGCGCCCCGGCGTCGACCGTGCCGGTCTCCCGCAGGATCTCGAGCTGCTCGGGGGTGGCCAGGACGGCGGCGCGGGCGGCCTCGCCCACCTGGGCCAGGAAGTCCTTCAGCTGCTGGTTCGACCCGTCCCCCACGTCCTGCGGGACGGGGACGGCCGCGGCCGCCTCCAGCACCGAGAGCATGGTGCCGGCCACCGGGTCGGAGAGCACGCTCCAGGCCCGCACGTGGCCCGCGTGCAGGGCCACGCGCACGGACTCGGCGCTCATCCGGGTCTGTCCCTCGAGGGACTGGCCCACCGCCGTGAGGAACACGGAGAACAGGGTCCCGGAGTTGCCGCGGGCCTCCTCCAGGGCGGCCTGGCCGGCCAGGGCGAGCAGCTCCCCCACGTCGCCGGTCTCCAGCACGCCGGCCGCCTCGGCGGCGGCGCGCACGGTGGTCGCCAGGTTGGTCCCGGTGTCCGAGTCGGCGACCGGGAAGACGTTGAGGGCGTTGAGCACGGGACTGTGCCGCACGAGATCGCGGTGGGCCAGGTCGAGCCACCGCCGCATGACGGCCGTGTTCGATCCGATCCTATGGTTCAAAGTGATCCCATCCTTCACCGACCGGGTGCCCGAGGGCGAGGTGCGGCGCCCGTCCGTCGAGCAGCACCCGGGGGCGGGTGCCGTCGTGCCCCGGGGGCGCGGGCGCACACGAGCCTATCGCACGGAAGGCTCCGGGCAGGGGGGCGCCCTGGGGAAAGACGGCCAGCAGGCCGTGGTCCTCCCCGCCGGTGAGCACCCAGTCGCGGGGGTCCGCCCCGACCAGCCGGGCGGCCGGCTCCAGGGGTTCGGCGAGGGCGGCCACGGCCGCGCCGTCGAGGTCCACCACGACACCGCTGGCGGCCGCGACCCGCCCGGCGTCCCGGAGCAGGCCGTCCGAGAGGTCGATCATGGCCGTGGCGCCGGCGCGGGCGGCGTCCGGGCCGGCCGGCACGGGGGCGCACGGGCGCAGCTGCGCCGCCGCGAGCTCGTCCAGCAGCTCGTCCCGCCCGGCCCGGTAGCGGGGGTCCTCCAGCAGGGCCACCCCGGCGGCCGCGCGGCCGGTCGTGCCGGCCAGGGCGAGCACGCCTCCCTCCCGGGCCCCTGCACGGCGCACCGGGGCCCGGCCCTCGAGGTCGCCGGTCACCGTCGCCGTGACCGACAGCTCCCGCCCGGCCCCGAGGTCCCCGCCGACCACGGCGCAGCGCTGCGCCCCCATGGCCGCGCACCCGGCGGCGAGACCGCGGGCGAAGTCCTCGGGCCAGGACACGGGGGTGGCCGGGGGCAGGGTGAGCGAGACGACGAGGGCCGAGGGGACGGCGCCCATCGCGGCCACGTCGGCGAGGTTCTGCGCGGCGCACTTGACGCCGGTGTCGTAGCCGGTGGTGAGCACGCCGCTGGGCCAGGCGAGGCGGAAGTCCTGGTCCTGGACCTGGGTGTCCGTGGTGATCACGTACCGGCCGTCCGGGGCCGCGACCACGGCGCAGTCGTCCCCGGGACCGAGCAGCACCTGGGCGGCCGGCCGGGTGAGCAGCGGCAGCACCCGCGCCAGCAGCTCCGCCTCCGAGAGCTCCCCGACCGTCGGCTCCGCCGGGGGCGGCGCGTGGCGTGCAGGGGGATCCGCTGGGGGTCGGCTCATGGCGCTCATCCTAACGACGGGCCCGGACGCGGGAACGTCCCCGGCCACGGATTACGCTGGTGGCATGCCCCTGCTCCCCCCGCCCCGTCCTGCCCGCGCCCTTCTGACGGCGGGCGCCCTGGCCGCGGTCCTCACGGGCTGCACCCCGGCCGTCACCGTGGACCCCGCCGAGAACGCCGCCGACCCCGGGTGCGCCCCGGCGATGCTCGCCATGCCGGAGACCATCGGCGAGCACGGGCAGCGGGAGACCACCAGCCAGGCCACCACGGCCTACGGCGAGCCCACGGCGGTGGTCGTCCGCTGCGGGGTGACGCCCCCCGGCCCGACCACGGACCCGTGCTCCTCCGTGAACGACGTCGACTGGCTGATCCGTCAGGGCGGCGCGGACGGCGAGGAAGGGGACACGTGGACCGCCACCACGTACGGCCGCGACCCCGCGGTGGAGGTCGTGTTCGACAGCACCGCCGTGGCCTCCTCGACGCTGCTCGTGGAGCTGGGCTCCGCGGTGGAGCAGATCCCCGCCGACCGCCAGTGCCTCGACCTGCAGGACGCCGCCGAGGGGTTGTGACCCCCACCTGCCATCGGTGCGGGCCCGCCGCCGGACGGTGGCGCCGGCGAACGGTGCGGCCCGCGGCGGAGTGTGACGGGCGGGGCGCGGCGACGGTTCCTCCGCGTGGCCGGGCTCACTATCGTGGGTGGCCCGGCCCGGCCGGGGACCGTCCGCACGGACCGCAGCGGTGCCCGTCCGGCACCTCGAGAGCACAGGAGGACGAGCCGTGACGACCGCACGAGAGATCATGAGCCCCGGCGCGGAGTGCATCGGGGAGAACCAGAGCCTCGAGGAGGCCGCCCGGAAGATGAAGGACCTCGACGTGGGCGCGCTGCCCATCTGCGGGGAGGACGACCGGCTCAAGGGCGTGCTCACCGACCGAGACATCGTGGTGCGGTGCCTGGCGCTCGGCACCGACCCCCGCCAGGTGAAGGCCGGGCAGCTGGCCCAGGGGAAGCCGGTCACGATCGGCGCCGACGACAGCGTGGAGGAGGCCCTCGACACCATGCAGGAGCACCAGGTGCGCCGTCTGCCGGTGATCGACGGGCACGCCCTGGTGGGCATGATCAGCCAGGCCGACATCGCCCGGTCCCTGCCCGAGGACCGCGTGGGCGAGCTCGTCGAGCTGATCTCCTTCGACTGAGCCCCGGGCACGGACCGCCCGGCACGGCCGCGCCGGGCGGTTTGTGCCCGCGACCCCTGGGCGGGCTACCATCGGTGCCTTCCCCGGCACCGGCCGCGGGGAACGGGAATAGGCCCGTTCCCCGCCGGGTTGTGGCGTGGACACCTCAACGACCGCACCATCCACAGGAGGAGATCACCCGTGGCCACCGATTACGACGAGCCCCGCGTCAAGCCCGAGGACGAACCCGCCAACGAGTCCCTCGAGGTGATCCAGGCCCAGCGCAGCGCCACGAGCCAGAGCCCGGCGATCGACGTCGACGACGCGGACACGGCGGAGGGCATCGACCTGCCCGGCGCGGACCTGTCCCAGGAGGAGCTGCTGATCCAGGTGGTGCCCGAGCAGGAGGACGAGTTCACCTGCATGTCCTGCTTCCTGGTCCGCCACCGCAGCCAGCTCGCCCGCGAGAAGGACGGCGCGAAGTACTGCCTGGAGTGCGAGAGCTGACCCGTCGGGTGGGCCCGCTGCGGATCACTCCTGGCGCAGGGAGGCGATGGGGGCGTTCGACCGCCCGCACGGCGGCGACCACGATGTCCGTGACGACCTCGACGATCGGTGCGATCCCGCTCGCTTCGGAGGAGACCAAGGGTCGGCGGGCGACCCGGGAAGGCAGCTTTCGGCCCGCAGGGTGACGACGGCACAGGCGTCGGACCCGCGACGGCGTCTACGGCCGGACGGGCCGTTCCGAACCGGCGCTCGGCCGTCGGGCCCGTAGCTCTCGCTCCCCCGAGGCCCTCCGCGGCGGAGGCGTGGTCGACGTGTCCTCCCCCACCTGCCGGGAGCGCGATGCCGTCGCGGGCCGCGGCCGGCGGGGGTCTCGACCACCAGTGGCAAGCCCATGACGTCGACGGGGACGCACGCTGCCGCTTCGGAGCACACCACCCGGGTCACGGGGCAAGACCACGACGACCCCGCGCCGCCGTTCGACGAACTCAGCGGCCCCACCTCGTTCCGTGAACGGCCCCAGGTGGGGCCGGTCGCCGAACGGCTCACCCCGAGCAGTCAGCGCAGGCCGACCGGGCGCTCCATGGCCAGGCCGAGCAGCTCGTCGATCAGCCGCGCGTAGGCCAGCCCGGACGCCGCCCACATCCGCGGGTACATGGAGATCGGGGTGAAGCCGGGCATGGTGTTGACCTCGTTGATGACGACCCGGCCGTCCGGGGTGTAGAAGAAGTCGGCACGGCACAGGCCCTCGCCGTCGAGCGCCTCGAAGGCGGTCACGGCTCCGGCGCGGATGGCGTCGGTCGCCTCCTGCGGCAGGTCCGCGGGGCAGCTGAGCCTCGCGGACGCCTGGGAGACGTACTTGGCCTCGAAGTCGTAGAAGGCGTGCTCGTCGACGATCTCGATCTCCCCGGGCATCGAGGTGCGGGCCGGGTCCGTGCCGCGGCCCTGGAGCACGGCGCACTCGATCTCCCGGCCCACGATGCCGGCCTCGACCACGAGCTTGCGGTCGTGCTCGCGGGCGGTCTCGATCGCCGCGTCCAGCTCCTCGGGCCGATCCACCTTGGTGATCCCGAAGGAGGAGCCCGCCCGGGCCGGCTTGACGAACACGGGGAAGCCCAGCGCGGCGACCCGCTCGCGCACGCCGGCCGGGTCGAGCGCCCACTGGCGGTCGGTGACCACGGTGTAGGGGCCCACCTCCATCCCGGCCGCCTCGAAGGCCAGTTTCATGAAGTGCTTGTCCATGCCCACCGCGGAGGCGGTCACCCCGCAGCCGACGTAGCGCAGGTCCGCGAGTTCGAGGAGCCCCTGCAGGGTGCCGTCCTCGCCGAAGGGCCCGTGCAGCAGGGGCAGTACCACGTCGATGTGGCGGTCGCGGGTCACGGTCTCCCCGCAGGAGCCGGCCTGCCGGACGATCAGCTCGTTCTCCCCGACCTTCAGGGGCAGGCTCACGAGGTCCTCCCCCACCGGCAGCTCGGCGATGGGGTTCTTGTCCAGCAGCCGTTCCAGCTCCTCCTGGGGGCAGAGGAACCACTCGCCGGAGGTGGAGATGCCGACCGTCACCACGTCCCACTTCTCCCGGTCGATGGCCCGCAGCACGCCGCGGGCCGTGATGAGGGAGATGGAGTGCTCGCTGGAGCGTCCGCCGAAGAGCACGGCGACGCAGGGGCGGGGGGTCATGGGGTGGTCCCTTCGGATTTGATCTCGCGGCCCAGCAGCAGCGGGGCCAGGTCGTCGACGGTGAGGTCCTCGCGCAGGATGGACACGACGGCCTCGGTGATGGGCATGTCGACGCCGTGCCGGCGGGCCAGGGCCAGCACGGCAGGTGCGGATTTGATCCCCTCGGCCGTCTGGGTCATCTCCTCCTGCACCTCGGCGAGGCTCGCGCCGAGCCCCAGGAGCCGGCCCGCCGTGCGGTTGCGGGACAGCGGCGACGAGCAGGTCGCCACGAGGTCGCCCATCCCGGCCAGGCCGGAGAGCGTCTCGAGCCGGCCGCCGAGGGCGAGGGCGAGGCGGGTGGTCTCGGCCAGCCCGCGGGTGATGATGGAGGCCTTCGAGTTCTCCCCGAAGTGGCGCCCGTCGGCGATCCCCACGGACAGGGCGATGACGTTCTTGACCACCCCGCCGATCTCGGTGCCCACCACGTCGGTGTTCGTGTACGGGCGGAAGTAGCGGGTCCGGCAGGCGTGCGCCACCCAGGTGGCCAGCTCCGTGGTGGAGGCCGCGACGACGGAGGCGGTGGGCTGCTCCTCGGCGATCTCCATGGCCAGGTTCGGCCCGGAGAGCACGCAGGTGCGCTCCCGCCAGTGCTCGGCGTCCCGGTCCGTGTCCCGGCCGAGCTCCTCGGCGACCACCTCGCTCATCCGCAGCCCGGTGTCCCGCTCGAGCCCCTTCGCGAGGGAGAGCAGCACCGCCTCCGGGTCGAGGTGCGGGGCCGCGGCGGCCAGCTGCGCGCGCAGCGCCTGGGCGGGCACCGCGAGGACCACGAGGTCGGCCCCGTGCAGGGCGGCGGCGAGGTCGCCGGTGGCCTGCAGGAGCCCGGGCAGCCGGATGCCGGGCACGTAGCGGTCGTTGACGTGGGTGCGGGCCACGTGGCCCATGGCCTCCGCGTCGCGCCCCCAGAGCACGACGGTGCGGGCCGGCGGCTCGTGCCGGGCGTGCGCGGCGGCCCGGGCGCTGTCGGCCAGGACCTTGGCGAAGGTGGTGCCCCAGGACCCGGCGCCCAGCACGGCGATCTTCCGGGGGCCCTCGGCGGTGCCGGACAGGACGGGCGGGAGCGGGACGGGCAGGGGCCGGGCGGGGCCGGAGGGCGAGCTCACAGGCGGCCTCCTCGGCGGCGGTCCCAGAGGGCGGACGGGCCGTCGACCCCGCGCAGCGCCGCGAGCTCGCCGGTCACGGCCCGCATGATCGCGTCGGTGGCGTCCTCCAGCCGGGCGGCGTGGCGCCCCACGGGGTGCGTCAGGTCCGGGACGTCGTCGCGCCACGGGGTGAGGTCGACGGGCGGGCCGATCCGCACGCGCACGGGCTTGCGCGGGAACAGGCTGACGGTCGGCCGGCCGGTGGACGGTGCTCGGCCGAGGACCTCCTGGTCGCCCCAGTGCGCCAGCGGGATCACCGGGACGCCGGTGGCCAGGGCGAGCCGGGCGGCGCCCGTGTGCCCGGTCATGGGCCACTGGTCGGGGTCGCGGGTGAGGGTGCCCTCGGGATAGATCACGACCGCCCCGCCGGAGGCCAGCTCCGCGCGGGCGGCGGTGAGCGCGGCCGCGGCGTCGGGGGTGCCGCGCAGGACGGGGACCTGCCCGGTGGCCCGCAGCACGGCGCCGACCACGGGGGCGCGGAACAACGACTCCTTGGCGAGGAACCGGGGCATGATGCCGTTGTCGTAGAGCGTGATCGCCACCGTCAGCGGGTCGAGCTCGGTGAGGTGGTTGGGCACCACGATGAACCCGCCCTCGGCGGGCAGGTGCTCCGCCCCGGTCCAGCGCAGCCGCGCCACCAGCCGGTAGGCCGGCTTGACGACCCCCGCCAGCACTCGGAACAGGCGGCGGTTCGAGGTGCGGCTCATCGACGGGCCCGGCTCACTCGCCGTCGAGCTCGAACGACGCCCCGAGCCCCGTCAGCTTGTCGGTGAAGTGCTCGTAGCCGCGCTTGATGAGCTCGACGCCCGTCACGTGGGAGACCCCGTCGGCGGCCATCGCCGCGATCAGGTGGGAGAAGCCTCCGCGCAGGTCCGGGATGTTGATCTGGGCGGCCCGCAGCGGGGTGGGCCCGGAGATCACGGCCGAGTGGACGAAGTTGCGCTGCCCGAACCGGCACGGGACGGACCCCAGGCACTCGCGGTGCAGCTGAATGGTGGCCCCCATCCGGTTCAGGGCGCCGGTGAAGCCGAAACGGTTCTCGTAGACGGTCTCGTGCACGATGGACACCCCCTTGGCCTGGGTGAGGGCGACCACGAGCGGCTGCTGCCAGTCGGTCATGAAGCCGGGGTGGACGTCGGTCTCCACGATGAGCGGGTTGAGGTCCCCGCCGGGGTGGTAGAAGCGGATCCCGTCCTCGGTGATGTCGAGGCCGCCGCCGATCTTCCGGAAGGTGTTGAGGAAGGTCATCATGTCGGACTGCCGGGCCCCGGCCACGAAGATGTCGCCGCCCGTGGCGAGTGCGGCCGAGCCCCAGGAGGCTGCCTCGATCCGGTCGGGCATGGCCCGGTGACGGTAGCCGGTGAGCTCGGGGACGCCCTCGATCCGGATCACCCGGTCCGTCTGCACCGTGATGATGGCGCCCATCTTCTGCAGGATCGCGATCAGGTCCATGATCTCGGGCTCGGTCGCCGCGCCCCGCAGCTCGGTGTGGCCGTCGGCGCGGGTGGCGGTGAGCAGCACCTGCTCGGTGGCGCCGACCGAGGGGTAGGGCAGCTCGACCTTGGCGCCGTGCAGCCCGTGCGGGGCGCTCATCCGGATCCCCGACTCGAGCTTCTCGACCCGGGCCCCGAAGTGGCGCAGCACGTCGAGGTGGTAGTTGATGGGCCGGTCGCCGATCTTGCACCCGCCGAGGTCGGGGATGAACGCCTCGCCGATCGCGTGCAGGAGGGGGCCGCACAGCAGGATCGGGATGCGGGAGTCCCCCGCGTGCGCGTCGATGTCCGCGTGCCGGGCCGTGGTCACGTTGGACGGGTCGAGGGAGAGCCGGCCGTCCTCGCGCCCCACCTCCACCCCGTGCAGGGACAGCAGGTTGGTGACGACCTGGACGTCCTTGATCTCCGGCACGTTCGCCAGGACGGACGGCGTGGACCCCAGGAGGGCGGCCACCATGGCCTTGGGGACGAGATTCTTGGCACCTCGCACGGTGACCTGGCCGGACAGGGGAACTCCGCCCGTGATGTGCAGTGCGCTGCTCATGAACTTCCGATCTGCTGTTGCCGGGCCACTCCCGAGCGGGAGCGGCACCCGTACAGTGTAGGTTCCCCGGAGAGCGGCCTCGCACAGGCGGGGGTCGTGCGTGTCCGGGACAGCGCGCGGCCCGGCGGGGCCGTGGAGGGTTCCGCCGGGGCCGGGCAGGGGGCGCCGGCTCAGGTGCGGGCAGGCAGCGTGGTGGGCTTGAACGCGGGCCGGCGGGCCTCGTAGGCGGTGATGGCGTCCTCGTCCTGGAGGGTCAGCCCGATGTCGTCCAGGCCCTCCATGAGCCGCCAGCGCGTGTAGTCGTCGATGACGAAGGGCACGGTCACGGTGTCGCAGCTCACGGTGCGCGCCTCGAGGTCGACCTCGACCGGGGTGCCGGGGTGCTCCTCGATCAGCTTCCACAGCAGCTCGACGTCGGACTGGTCGACCTGGGCGGCGAGCAGTCCCTGCTTGCCGGAGTTGCCGCGGAAGATGTCGGCGAAGCGCGAGGAGATCACCACCCGGAATCCGTAGTCGCGCAGCGCCCACACGGCGTGCTCGCGCGAGGAGCCGGTGCCGAAGTCCGGGCCGGCCACCAGCACGGAGCCGCGCCGGTAGGGCTCCCGGTTGAGCACGAAGTCCTCGTTCTTGCGCCAGGCGGCGAACAGGGCGTCCTCGAAGCCGGTCTTGGTGATCCGCTTGAGGTAGACGGCGGGGATGATCTGGTCGGTGTCCACGTTGGACTGCTTCAGCGGGACGCCGACGCCCCGGTGCGTGCTGAACTTCTCCATGGGAGGGCCTTCCTGGGCTGCGGGTCGGGGGCTCACGCGCCGGCCGACGCGAGGTCGGTCGGGGCGGCGGCGGGCTCGAGGTCGGACGGGGAGGAGAGGGTGCCGCGCACCGCGGTGGCCGCGGCCACGACGGGTGAGACGAGGTGGGTGCGCCCGCCCTTGCCCTGGCGGCCCTCGAAGTTGCGGTTCGACGTCGAGGCGCACCGCTCGCCCGGGGCCAGCTGGTCCGGGTTCATGCCCAGGCACATCGAGCAGCCGGCGAAGCGCCAGTCCGCCCCGAACTGCTTGAACACCTGGTCCAGGCCCTCGGCCTCGGCCTGCAGCCGCACCTTCGCGGAGCCGGGCACCACCATCATCCGCACGTTCCCGGCCTTGGTCCGGCCCTTGACGATCTCCGCGGCGGCCCGCAGGTCCTCGATCCGGGAGTTCGTGCAGGAGCCCAGGAACACGGTGTCCACCGGGATCTCCTTCATGGGCGTGCCGGCGGTCAGGCCCATGTACTCCAGGGCCCGGCGCGCGTTGGCCTTGTCGTTCTCGTCCCCGACGTCCTCGGGGTCGGGCACGGCCGCCGAGAGCGGGACGCCCTGCCCGGGGTTGGTGCCCCAGGTGACGAAGGGCTCGAGCTCGTCCGCGTCGAGGAACACCTCGGCGTCGAAGACGGCGTCCTCGTCGGTGCGCAGGGTCCGCCAGTACTCCACGGCGGCGTCCCAGTCGGCCCCCTCGGGGGCGTGCGGGCGGCCCTGGACGTAGTCGAAGGTCGTCTCGTCCGGGGCGATCATGCCGGCCCGCGCCCCGGCCTCGATGGACATGTTGCAGATCGTCATCCGCGCCTCCATGGACAGGGTGCGGATCGCGGAGCCGCGGTACTCCAGGACGTAGCCCTGCCCGCCGCCGGTGCCGATCCGGGCGATGACGGCCAGGATGATGTCCTTGGCCGAGACCCCGGGGCGCAGGGTGCCCTCGACCGTGATCGCCATCGTCCGGAACGGCGCCAGGGGCAGGGTCTGGGTCGCCATGACGTGCTCGACCTCGGAGGTGCCGATGCCGAAGGCCAGCGCGCCGAACGCGCCGTGGGTGGAGGTGTGGGAGTCGCCGCAGACCACGGTCGTCCCGGGCTGGGTGAGCCCCAGCTGGGGCCCCACCACGTGCACGATCCCCTGCTCCGCGTCGCCGAGCGGGTGCAGCCGCACGCCGAACTCGGCGCAGTTGGCGCGCAGCGTCTCGATCTGCTTGCGGGAGGTGTCGTCGGCGATGCGGGAGAAGATGTCCTGCGTGGGCGTGTTGTGGTCCTCGGTGGCGATCGTCAGGTCCGGGCGGCGCAGCGGCCGGCCGGCCAGCCGCAGCCCCTCGAAGGCCTGCGGGGAGGTCACCTCGTGCAGCAGGTGCAGGTCGATGTAGAGCAGGTCCGGCCGGCCGTCCTCGCCCTGGCGCACGAGGTGGTCCGCCCAGACCTTCTCGGCCAGGGTGCGCCCGCCCGCGCGCCCGGAGGCCGGAGCGGAGGTCGTGGAGGGGGTGGAGGACTGGTAGTCCGGCATGGCGGATCCTTCCGTGCTGCCTGTGCGTGGCCGCCTGTGTGTGGCTGACTGTGCGGGGTCGTGACTCCATGGTCGCGGGCGGCCTCGCGGAGTGGCCAGCTTTCCGGCTTGCTTCTCACATTTTGAGACGTCAGTATCAGAACATGGACACATCTGGACATCTGGACCCGTCCGGCGCGCCCTTGGGCAGCCCGCTGGGCGGGCAGGGCACGGGCGAGGCCCTGCTGCTCAGCTCGGCCGCCGCCCCCAGCGGCGTGGGCGTCGTGGACAAGGCGTCCATGATCCTCGACGCCCTGGAGGCGGGACCGGCGACCCTCGCCCAGCTGGTGAGCGCCACCGGTCTGGCGCGGCCCACCGTGCACCGGCTCGCCGTGGCCCTGGCCCACCACCGGTTCGTGGGCCGGGACATGCAGGGCCGCTTCGTGCTCGGGTCCCGGCTCGTGGAGCTGGCCTCCGCCGCCGGCGAGGACCGGCTGATCGCCGCCGCCGGCCCCGTGCTCGTCAACCTGCGCGACGCGACCGGGGAGTCCGCGCAGATCTTCCGCCGGCAGGGCGACTGGCGCGTGTGCGTGGCCTCGGCCGAGCGGCCGATCGGGCTGCGGGACACGATCCCCGTGGGCACGCAGCTGTCGATGAAGGCGGGGTCGGCCGCGCAGGTGCTCGTCGCGTGGGAGGACCACGACCGGCTGCTCGAGGGCCTGCGCCACGCACGGTTCTCCGCCACGGTGCTCGCCGGGGTGCGCCGCCGGGGCTGGGCCCAGTCGCTGGGCGAGCGCGAGCCGGGCATCGCCTCCGTGTCCGCGCCCGTGCGGGGGCCCTCCGGCCGCGTGATCGCGGCGGTGTCGATCTCCGGGCCGATCGAGCGGCTCACCCGCCAGCCCGGACGCCTGCACGCGGAGGTCGTGGTGCAGGCCGCCCGCCAGCTCACCGAGGCGGTGCGGGCCGCCGCGCACTAGACCCGCCGGACGCCGCAGCGGGCCCGGCCCGAGTGCTGCGCCCGGCGGCGCGCAGGAGCGCGCCCGGTGCCGTCGGGTGGTGCCCGCACCCGCGGGTGCAGGCGTTCCGTCCCCGCCGCGGAGCCCTCCCGGGCGCCCTGCGGCCGACCCGACCGGTCCGGCGCCGGATCCCTTGCCCGCGGATGCCGGCGGGAGTAGCCTGAGCGCCATCCGGCCAGGGGACCCACCAGGAGGTGGCGGCCATGGACGACCCGGTCCCGGTCCTGCTGCTCGCGACCAGCGACCCGGTCTCCCGGGGCATCCTGGGGGACGAGCTGCGCCGGCGCTACGGCGCCGACTACGAGGTCGTGGTCTGCGCCGACCACGCCCACGCCCGGGCGATCCTCCGAGGACTGCGGCGCTGGGGCCGCGCGGTGGCCCTCATCGTGGGGTGCTACGGCCCGGCGGACCGCGACGGGCTGGACCTCCTGCGGCGCGCCTACGCCGAGCACCCCGCCGCCAAGCGGGCCGTCGCGGTGACGTGGGGCGACTTCGCCAGCGGCCCCACCGTGTTCCGGGCCATCGCCCAGGGCCACGCCGACCTGCTCGTCCTGCGCCCCGAGCGCCCGCGCGACGAGGAGTTCCACGGCGCGATCACCGACGCCCTCGACGACTGGCACCTGGCCCAGGGCGGTGGGTTCGAGGCGGTCCGGATGATCGGGGACCAGCGCGACGAACGGGCCCACTCGCTGCGCGACACCCTGGTGCGCAACCACATCCCGGTGGGCTTCCACCCGGTCGGGTCCCCGGCCGCGCAGCGGATGCTGGAGAGCCTGGGGCTGCACGACCCGGCCCTGCCGGTCCTGGTGCTGCAGTTCACCTCGCCGCCGACGGTCCTGGAGGATCCCAGCGACCCGGAGATCGTGGAGGCGTTCGGGCTGAACCGGCCGCCGCCGACGGACAAGGTCTTCGACGTCGTCGTCGTCGGCGCCGGTCCCGCCGGGCTCGCCGCGGCGGTCTACGCCTCCTCCGAGGGCCTCTCCACCATGGTCGTGGAGCAGCAGGCCGTGGGCGGCCAGGCCGGCACCAGTTCGCTGATCCGCAACTACCCGGGCTTCTCCCGCGGGGTGAGCGGCGCCCACCTGGCCTTCCGCTCCTTCCAGCAGGCCTGGGTCTTCGGCACGGACTTCCTGTTCATGCGGCGGGTCGAGAGCCTCGAGGCCGACGGGGCCGTGCGCACGGTGACCACGTCCGACGGCGGCGTGGTGCGCGGGCGCACGGTGGTGGTGGCCACCGGCGTGGACTACCGGCGCCTCGGCGTGCCGCAGCTCGAGGCCCTGGTGGGCCGGGGCGTCTTCTACGGGGCCGCCGTCTCCGAGGCGCCGTCGCTGGCCGGGCAGCGCGCCTGCGTGGTGGGGGGCGGCAACTCGGCGGGGCAGGCGGCCCTGCACGTGGCGAAGTACGCGGAGCACGTGACGCTGCTGGTCCGGGGTCCCTCGCTCGCGGCCAGCATGTCCAGTTATCTCATCACCCAGCTCGAGGCGACCCGCAACGTGACGGTCCGCTACGGGACCTCGGTGGTGGGCGCCCGCGAGCAGGACGGGTGCCTCACCGCCGTCGTGGTCACGCCCACCGGCGGTCCCGGCGCCGTCCGTGCGGAGGCGGGCGCGGAGGTGGGCGCGGCGACGGCCCCGGAGGATCCCCCGGTGGAAGGCCCGGTGGAAGGCCCGGTGGAGGGCCCGGAGGAGATCGCGGCGTCCGCGCTGTTCGTGCTGATCGGCTCCGTGCCGCGGACGTCGTGGCTGCCCGGCTCGGTGCAGCGCGACCGCGCCGGGTTCCTGCGCACGGGCGGCACGGGAGATCTCGAAGGTCCCGGGGACGGCGCACCGGCCAGGGCGCCGCTGCCCCTGGAGACCAGTCTTCCGGGCGTCTTCGCGATCGGGGACGTCCGGGCCGGCTCGGTCAAGCGCGTGGCGACCGCCGTCGGGGACGGCGCCACCGTGGTCTCGCTCCTGCACGGCTACCTGTCCGGGCACCCGCCGAACGCCCCGGCCGCTCCCCCGGCGTCTCCCCCGGCCGCTCCCCCGACCCCGCGCCCGGCCCCGGCGGCCGGCCGCGAGGAACCGGTCGGCGATGCGCTCCGCGACTGAGACCGCGCCGCTGATCCCGGCGATGCGTCGGCTGCTCTACGTCGCCGCCTTTCTCGTGTTCCTGGCCGGGCTGGTGCTGTTCGTCTTCCCGCTGCGCACGGCCGACTGGTTCGCCTGGACGATCGAGCCGCCGATGACCGCCGTGTTCCTCGGCGCGGCGTACTGGTCCAGCGCGCTCCTCGAGGTGGCGGGGGCCCGCTCCGCCGGCTGGGACCGGGCCAGGCTGGCCGTCTGGCCCGTGTTCGTCTTCACGACGCTCACCCTGGGGGTGACCCTGCTCCACCTGGACCGCTTCCACCTCTCGTCGGAGCACCCGCCCCTGGCCCGCTTCGCCACCTGGGCGTGGCTGGCGATCTACGCCGCCGTGCCCGTGGCCATGCTCGTCATCGGCCGGCTCCAGCTCCGCTCCCGGGCACCTGCCGCCCGTCCCGCGGCGGCCGGCGCCCCGCTGCCGCGCGGGCTGCGGGTGCTCCTGGCCGCCGTCGCCGCCGTGCTGCTGGGCGTGGGCGTCGGGCTGCTGGTGCTGCCCGCGGCGGCGGCGGCGCTGTGGCCGTGGCCGCTGACCCCGCTCACGGCGAGAGCGGTCGGGGCGTGGCTGGTCGGGCTCGGCTGGGCCGCGGCCTACGCCCTGCGCCGCGGCGACGCCCTGACCGTCCGCCCCCTCGGGGTGGGCGCCCTGGCGTTCGCCCTCCTGCAGGCGATCGCCCTGCTGAGGTACGGCGACGCCCTGACGTGGGCCGGCGCGCCCGTGATCGGCTTCGTCACCGTCCTGCTCACCATCGGCGCCGCGGGCGGATGGATCCTCGCGCTGCGCCCGGCGGCCGCTCGCCGCTGAGGGCCGCCCCGGGGCGGGCGGCGCTCCGGGATCCCCGGTCCGCCGCGCCCGGCCACGGGGTCAACCGGCGGGGACCGACCCCGCGGACGGTGCGGACCCCGCGGGGCGTGCCGCCGGGATCAGCCGCGCAGCGCGGCGAGGGCCTCACGGAAGGCCGTGTGGGCCTGCAGCTCCGCCCGCACCGGTTCGACGACGGTGCGCCGGCCCGCCCCGGCCACCGAGGCCCGCAGCTTCCGCCGGACCGTGCGCTCGCGCAGCCGGGCGCCGAAGCCGGCGAGGATGCGCCCGGTCAGCGCCAGGAACAGCCCGGTCACGACCCCGGCGAGCACGAGCAGGGTGGGCACCGGCAGCGGGAAGCCCTCGACGGTGGGGGGCGGGGGCACGGGGATCTGGAAGTACTCCAGGAGGAACAGCCCCAGCAGCCACACGAGGCCGGCCACCACGGCGAGCATCGCGAGCCACTGCAGCACGTCGAAGAGGAACCACCACCAGACTCCTCTCCGGGCCCGGAAGTCGGTGCCGGCGATGGCCTGGTCGATGGCGTCGGGCAGCCGGTCCTCGTGGGTGCGGGCGGCCTGGCGCACCGACCGGGTCCACGGCTCGGCGGCCCCGGCCGCGGCGTCGTGGGCGAAGCCGCGCACGGCGGAGTCGGCGGCCGCCCGCTGGGCGGCGCCCATCGGCGGCAGCGAGGTCCGGTTGACCTCGGGGTTCACCGCGTCCCCCCGGTCCAGGTTGAGCCGGCGCATGGGATCCTTGCGGAACTTCAGCAGCCACCGGGTGGCGATCCACCCGGTGTGCCCGGCGGCGTGCAGGGCGTAGGACCTCCCGGCCGCCCGCGCGATGCCCGGGACGTTGGCGGCCTGGGCGAGGCCGTCGGTGAGCCGGTCCTCCGACTCCGGGGTGATCCCGGCGGGCTCCCCCTCGCCGGAGGCCAGCGCGAGCCGCTCGGCGGCGTCGGTGACGTCGGCGTCGAGCCGGGCCCCGGCGGCGGCCTTCGTGTCCGCGACCTGGCGGATCCGGGAGCGCAGGGCCTCGACGCCCTCCCCCGTCAGGGCGGAGACGGCCACGGGCTTCGAGAGCCCGGTGGTGGGCAGCCCGTCCTGGGCCACGAGCTCCGCGAGCGAGGCCATCACGGCGGGGACCTCGGCGGCGGGCAGGCGGTCCACCTGGTTCATGACGACCATGGTCACGGCTCCGTGGCGGGCCAGCGGGGCGATGAACTCCTGGTGGATGATCGCGTCCGCGTACTTCTGCGGGTCCACGACCCACACCACCACGTCGACCATCCCGACCAGCCGCTGCACGATCGTGCGGTGGTGCAGGCTCACCGAGTCGAAGTCCGGGAGGTCCAGCAGGATGAGCCCGCCGGGTCCCTCCGGAGCGGATCCCCCGGTGAGCCGTTCCCGCACGCGCGTCCACCGCCCGGCGTCCTCCGCGCCCGCGGGCAGCGGGGTGTCCACGTGGTGCCGCTGGGAGACGTCCAGCCAGTCCAGCAGGGCCTGGCTGCCCGGTTCGCCCCACACCGCGGCCAGCGGCTCCGAGGTGGTGGGGCGGCGGGCGGCGGCACGGGCGATCTCCCGGCCCACCACGGCGTTGAACAGCGTCGACTTCCCGGACCCGGTGGCGCCGAAGAAGCCCACCACGGTGTGGTCGGCGGACAGCGAGCGGCGCTCCGCGGCGCGCGCCAGGACGGTGCGCGCCGCGGCGACGGCCTCGTCGTCGAGCCGTCCGTCGGCGAGGTCCGCGGCGCGGGCGAGCGCGGGCAGCCGCTCGGAGAGGGTCGGGACCGGCCGGCGGGCCGGGCTCACGGGGTCTCCCCCAGGGTCCGGGCGGCGGTGCGGATCCGCTCGGCGGCGGCCTTCAGCTCGTCCGCCCCGGGGCGTCCGTCCAGGACGTCGAGGCGCCGCAGGAACACGGACGCCTGCTCGTCCAGCAGCGCGGAGATGCGCGCCTCGAGGTTCCGGCGGGCGTCCTCGGCCATCCGCCGCACGGCGTCCTCGCCGAACACGGCCTCGAGCAGCTTGGTGCCGACCACCCCGGAGCCGCCGGCGATGCCGACCTCCAGGCCGGTGAGCCCGCCCGTCATCGAGAACACCCCGATCATCAGGATCACGGTCAGCGCGTTGACCCCGAGCGACATGGCCCGCGCCTTCGTCCGCTTGTCGGCACCCTCCCGCTGGATCAGCTCCATGAGGTCGCCCTGCCAGGCCCGGACCTGCTCGGCCGTGCGCTGCCGGAAGTCGGGGGGCAGGGCGCCCAGGTCGGAGCCACCGAGCAGCACGCGGCCGGCCGGCTCGTCCTGCCAGCGGCGCTCGGCGGTCTCGGAGGCGCGCGCGGCCTCCTCGACGATGACGGTCTGCAGACCGGTCTCGATGGCCTCCTCGACCTGCACCTCCGGGGCCGGCTTGCCGCTGAAGAAGGCGGTGAGCCGGTCGCGGACCCGGCCGATGCCCGCCTCCAGGTTGCGGAAGAACTCCCCGGTGCCCACGAAGTCCTGCCAGCGGGCGAGGACCTCGCCGCGGAGCAGGGTGCCGTCCCGGGTCGAGTCGATCACGGAGGCCAGCGCCTCGTCGAAGGCGCGGTCCACGTCGTGGCGCAGCTGCGCCCCGGCCCGCTGCTGGGAGAGCACGGCGTTCCCGGCGGCGTCGGTGCGCTCGGCGATGGAGCGCACCGCCCCGCCGAGGGTGCGCCGGGCGATCTCCGAGCGCGTGGCCGCGTCCCGGCCGAGCTCGGCGAGGAAGTCCACGACGGGGGCGACGACGTGGGGCGGGAGCATGCCGGTCTCGTTGAGCGGGAACTCCGGGACCGTGAAGACCGGGGCGTCGCCGAGCCCCCGGTCGCTGAGCATCCGCCGGAGGTCCTCCTCGATCTCGGCCTCGAGCCCGAGCGGGACGCGGTCGAGGACCACGGCCACGGTGATGTCCCGCCCGGCGGCCTCCACCAGCAGCCGCCACGGGACGGCGTCCGCGTAGCGGTTGGCGGTGGTGACGAACAGCCAGAGATCGGCGGCGGCCAGCAGCTGGCCGGCGAGGCGGCGGTTCTCGTCGGAGATCGAGTCGACGTCGGGGGCGTCGAGCAGGGCGACGCCCTCGGGGATGCGGGGCTCGGCCAGCAGCACGAGTGCCTGGCCGTCCGCGGTGCCGGGCAGCGCGGACGGGGACGCGGTGTCCGCGGCGGTGGTGCCCGGCGGGGTGACCTTCCGGGCGTGGATCCGGCTCAGGTGCGGGAGCACTCGCTGGGTCGAGAACGCCTCGGCGTCGCGGGGGTGGTGGACCAGGATCGGTTGGCGGGTGGTCGGGCGGATCGCCCCCGCACGCGTGACGGGGTGACCCACCACCGCGTTGACGAGGGTGGACTTCCCCGCGCCCGTGGACCCGCCGACCACCGCGAGCAGCGGGGCGTCGAGGGAGCGCACCCGCGGCAGGACGTAGTCGTCCAGCTGGTCCACGGCGCGGTCGATGTCCTCCCGCTCGCGCAGCACGTTCGTGGTGGACAGCGGCAGGCTCGAGGCCGCGAGCAGGTCCCGCGCGTGCTCGAGGGCCCTGAGGGTCTCTGTCTGATCGGTCACCCGCTCATTGTGCCAGTCAGCCTGCTGTGCACCTACGGGGCCTCCCCGGCTCAGCCCATGCGCACGGCGATCTTGCCGCGGACGTGGCCCTCCTGGCTGAGCCGGTAGACCTCGGCGGCCTCGGCGAGGGGCACGCTGCGGGCGAGCTCGATGCGCAGCGCGCCCCGGTCCACGAGCCGGCTCAGCTCCGTGAGGTCCTCGGCGGAGGGCCGCACCCACATCCACGTCCCGCCGTGGGCCTCCACGGCGTCGTCGGCCACGGAGGCGTGCCGCCCGCCGTCCTTCAGGACCGCGAGCGTCTGCTCGACGACCCCGCCGACGAGGTCGACCACGACGTCCACGCCCTCCGGCGCGAGCTCCCGGACCCGCTCGGGCAGCCCGTCCCCGTAGACCACCGGCTCCGCGCCCAGGCCTCGCAGGTAGTCGTGGTTGGTCTCCGAGGCGGTGCCGATGACCCGGGCTCCCCGGGCCACCGCGAGCTGCACGGCATAGCCGCCCACGCCGCCGGAGGCGTTGTGCACCAGCACGGTCTGGTCCGCGGCGACCTCCAGGCGGCCCAGGACCTGGTAGGCCGTCAGGCCGGCCAGCGGGAGCGACGCCGCCCGGTCCCAGTCCACCGAGGCGGGCTTCGGCGCGAGCAGCCGGGACGGCAGGGCGACGTACTCGGCCATCGTGCCGCCGTGCACCCAGTCCGTGCGCGCATAGGAGATCACCTCGTCCCCGGGCGCCCACTCGGGCACGTCGATGCCGGCCGACTCCACGACCCCGGACACGTCCCAGCCGGGCACCACCGGGAACTGCACCTCCAGGAGCGGGTCGAGATTGCCGGCCATGATCTGCCAGTCGACCGGGTTGACCGCGGCGCTGCGCACCCGCACGAGCACCCAGCCCGGGGGCACCTTGGGCTCGGGGAGGTCGGTGAGCTCGAGGACTTCGGGGCCGCCGTAGCGGGCGTACGTCAATGCCTTCATGCTCCGGGCAACCGGGGGCCGCGGGGGCCTATTCCCGGGGGCCGGTCAGCGGCCCGGTTCCCGCCGGTGGTCCGTGGCGTAGGCGGCGAAGACCTCCTCGGGGGTCGTCCCCGTGCTGACGAACTCCTCCCGCAGCTTCTGCCCCAGCTGCTCGAGGGCCAGGCCGAGGCGGCGGGCGCTCGTGCACACCTCCGGCGAGGGGGACGCGGCGGCCCGGTCGCGCAGCTCGAGCGCATAGGACAGCTGCCGGGCCAGGGAGAGGTCCGGGTCCTCCTCCTGGAAGTAGTAGGTCTCCCCGTGCTGGGTGAAGTCGATCCGCGCCTTCGCCACCTCCGCGGCGAGGCCGTCCAGCACCCGGGCCACCGTCACGGGGTCCTCCCGGGCGATCCCGTCGGCGTAGCCGACGTCGGACAGGGCCTTCAGCTCCAGGGCCAGGGAACGGCGGCGGGACAGCGGCGGATAGATCTGCGTGAACCACGTCAGGGCCGCGGTGAGCAGGGCGAACCCGGTCAGCGCCTCCAGCGGGGTGGCCAGCCGGACCCAGGGGTCGGTGGCCACGACGTCGCCGAACCCCAGCGTCGCCAGCGTCACCAGGGAGATGTAGAGCGCGTCGAGGGCATCCGGGTAGTCGACCGGGTTCACCCCGGGCGAGTACGTGAACCCCTGGGGGACGTGCGGCAGATAGACCAGCGCCCACCCGACCCCCTGCATCAGCACCCAGAGGAGGACCACCGTGATCATCGACCCCGGGCCCACGGCCGAGCCGAAGCGGTGCCCGGTGAGCCGGGAGATCCGCCAGACGACCGTCTGCACCCGGCCACCGATCGCGCCCGTTCCACTGGGGTGCAGCAGGCTGTGGTACATGTCCCAGAGGCCGACCAGGACGATCGTGATCCCCAGCACCGTCAGCAGCACGCCCACGTCGTCGCTCCGTTCCTGTTCGCGCGGATCCTTCCCCGCCGACCCTACCCGGCGCCGCCCGCGAGGGCGGGTCCCTCGCCGTCCCCGCCCGGCCCCGCCCGGCCCCGCCCGGCCTTGCCCGGCCCTGCCCTGCCCGGCCTTGCCCGGCCTTGCCCGGACGACCATCAGCAGGGTTACGGTAGGGGGACGCGGTCCGGACGGGCACCGCGGCTCGCCCGGACACCGGAGGCGGACACCCGAGGCGAACACCGAGGAGGAACACCGATGGACGTCAATCTGCTGCTGACCCTGTTCGCCGGGGCGATCCTGGTGCTGTCCACGTTCTCCACCCTGTTCCAGCGACTCAGCCTGCCCGGCCCCCTGCTGGCGCTCGCCTTCGGCGTGCTGATCGGCCCCCACGCCCTGGGCCTGCTGCGGATGGAGGACTTCGGGGTGCCCCAGGGGACCCTGCTCGAGCAGGCGGCCCGGATCACCCTGGCCGTTGGCCTGGCCGGGGTCGCGCTGCGCCTGCCGCACGGCTACTGGCGCAAGAACCTCCGCTGGATCGCGGTGATCATCGGCCTGGGCATGGCCCTGATGCTCGTGGTCGCCACCGGGGTGCTGTGGTGGGGACTGGGAGTCCCGTTCCTGGTGGCCCTGCTCGTCGGGGCGATCGTCACGCCGACCGACCCGGTGGTCACCACCCCGATCGTCACCGGCTCCATGGCCGAGGAGAAGGTCACCGAGCGGGTGCGGCACAACATCTCCGCCGAGAGCGGGCTCAACGACGGACTGGGCTACCTCTTCGTCATGCTGCCCGTGCTGCTGCTGACCGCACCGGACACGGCGTGGCAGGAGCTGCTCACGAAGGTCCTGCTGCGGGAGGTGCTCGGGGCGGCCGTCATCGGCGTCCTGGCCGGGTACCTGCTGGGGAAGCTGTTCGTGTTCGTGCAGGACAAGGGGCTGATGGAGGAGAGCTCCTATCTGGCCTTCGTCGTGCCCCTGGCCCTACTGCTGCTCGGCGCCGGCAAGCTGCTGGGCACCGACGCCGTCCTGGTGGTCTTCGTGGGCGTCGCCGTGTTCGGGCAGGTCATCCCCCAGCGGGAGGAGGAGCAGGAGGACCGCGTCCAGGACGCCGTCTCCCGTCTCTTCCTGCTGCCGATCTTCGTGCTGCTGGGCATGGCCCTGCCCCTGGCCGAATGGGCCGCCCTGGGCTGGGGCCCGCCCGTGATCCTGCTCGCGGCCGTGCTGGTGCGCCGGCTGGTCACCGTGTGGATGCTGCGGCCGCTGTTCACGAGCCTGCACGACCGGTCCGAGACGGTCTTCCTGAGCTGGTTCGCCCCGGTGGGGGTCTCCGCGCTGTTCTACGCCACCCTGGCCGAGCGCCACACCGGCCAGCACGAGGTCTTCGTCTACACCACCCTGGCCATCACCGCCTCCGTCGTGGTGCACGGACTCACCTCCGCGCCGCTGAGCGCCTGGCTGCAGCACCACGAGCCGCAACTGAAGGAGAAGGAGGAGCACTCCGCATGACCGCGCCCCGCACCGTTCCCGTCCCCCGAAAGAAGTGTGATCGACATGTGGTTTGACGGCTGGCCCCAGCTCCTGCGCATCGTGGTGGTCGGCGCGGCGGCCTACGCCTCGCTGGTCGTGTGCCTCCGGGTCTCCGGCAAGCGCACGCTCGCCCAGCTCAACGTCTTCGACTTCGTCGTGACCGTCGCCCTGGGCTCCACGCTGGCGACCATCTTCCTGAGCACGGACGTCTCCTGGGCGGAGGGCGTCACCGCGTTCGGCGTCCTGGCCGGGCTGCAGCTGCTCGTGGCCTGGATCTCCTCCCGCTGGCCGCGCGTGCGCGGCGTCTTCACCGCCGAGCCGGCGCTGCTGCTCGCCGAGGGGCGGATCCGCCACGAGGCGCTGCGGCGGAACCGGCTCACCGAGTCCGAGCTGCGCCAGGCCGTGCGGATGCAGGGCACGGGCGACCTCTCCCGGGTCGAGGCCGTCGTGCTCGAGACCAACGGCAAGCTGAGCGTCATCACGTCGAGCAAGTACGGCGACGGGTCCGCGCTCGAGGACGTCCGGGGCCTCGCGACCCTGCGCGGTGACAGTGGCCGGGACGGATCGGGGCCGGGGGCGCCATGATCCCGAACCCTGTGTCCGGGGACACCAGGATCCGGACCGAGGGCCGCGTGGGCACGGCCCTTCAGGAGTAACGGCCACCCAGGAACAGCGGGCGCCGGGGTTCCCTGCCGTCGCCGGCAGGGTTACCGTCGGACGGACAGGCTGTGGGGCCGCCTCGCCCGCACGGCACAGCCCCGGCACCGGAGGAACGGGGTCAGCATGGTCGATCGCATCGCGCAGATCTGGGGGACGCGCACGCCCTTCGGCCGAGGACAGCGGTGGCCCGTGCGGGTCCACCAGGTCCTGGCCGAGGGACTGGCCGAGGCGGACGTGGAGCGGTGGGTGCAGTCGGCGTGCGTGCTGTGCAGCAACGGCTGCGCCGTCGACATCGCGGTCAAGGACGACACCATGGTCGGGGTCCGGGGGCGGGCGGTGGACATCGTCAACCACGGCCGGCTGGGCCCGAAGGGCCTGTTCGCCTCCTGACAGGGCGTGAGCCACCGGGACCGCCTGACCCGTCCGCTGGTGCGCGAGAACGGGGAGCTCGTGGAGACCGACTGGGAGACGGCCATGGACCGGATCGTCACCCGCAGCAGGGCCCTGCTCGCGGAGCAGGGACCGCTCAGCCACGGCTTCTACACCTCCGGGCAGCTGTTCCTGGAGGAGTACTACGCCCTCGCGATCCTGGGCAAGGCCGGGATCGGCACCCCGCACATGGACGGCAACACCCGGCTGTGCACGGCCACGGCGGCGGCCATGAAGGAGTCCTTCGGCTCCGACGGCCAGCCGGGCAGCTACGCGGACATCGACGAGTGCGACGCGGTCTTCCTGTTCGGCCACAACATGGCCGAGACCCAGACGGTGCTGTGGGCGCGGGTGCTGGACCGACTGGCCGGCCCGGACCGGCCGCAGGTGGTCTGTGTGGACCCGCGCGAGACGGAGGTGGCCCGGCACGCCGACGTGCACCTGGCCGTGCGACCGGGCACCAACCTGGCGCTGAGGCACGGACTGATCCGCGAGGTCATCGCCCAGGGATGGATCGACGAGGACTGGGTCGCCGCCCACACGCTGCACTTCGAGGACCTGGCCGAGCAGATCGAGCCCTGGACCCCCGAGGCCGGGGCCGAGGAGTGCGGGGTGGCCGCGGCCGACGTCGTCGAGGCCGCCCGGATCTTCGGCACGTCCGAGCGCGTCCTGTCGACCGTGCTGCAGGGCTTCTACCAGTCGGTCCAGGCCACAGCCTCGGCCTGCCAGGTCAACAACCTCCACCTGCTCCGGGGCCTGCTCGGGAGACCGGGCTGCGGGATCCTGCAGATGAACGGCCAGCCCACCGCCCAGGACACCCGCGAGTGCGGGGCCGACGGCGACCTGCCCGGGTTCCGCAACTGGGAGAACCCCGAGCACGTCCAGCAGCTGGCGGAGCTGTGGGACATCGATCCGCTGGTCATTCCGCACTGGGCCCCGCCCACGCACGCGGCCCAGATCTTCCGCTACGTCGAGCAGGGCTCCATCGAGTTCCTGTGGGTCTCGGCGACCAACCCGGCCGTGTCCATGCCCCAGCTGCCGCGCATCCGCGAGGTCCTCGAGCGGGAGGTCCTGTTCCTCCTGGTCCAGGACCTGTACCTCACCGAGACCGCCCGCTACGCCGACGTGGTGCTCTTGGCCGCCGCCTGGGGTGAGAAGACCGGCACCTTCACCAACGTCAACCGCACCGTGCACCTGTCGGACCAGGCCGTGGCGCCCCCGGGGGAGGCCCGCAGCGATCTGCAGATCTTCCTGGACTACGCACGGCGGAGGGACTTCCGCACCCGCTCGGGCCGCCCGCTGCTGGACTGGTCCGGGCCGGAGGACGGGTTCGACGCCTGGCGCGAGTGCTCCCGGGGCCGGCCCGGCGACTACACGGGGCTCAGCTACGCGACGCTGCGCGGCGGCAGCGGGATCCCCTGGCCGGTCACCGAGGAGCACCCCGACGGCGCCGTGCGCCTCTACGAGGACGGCGTGTTCCCCACCGGTCCCGACGACAGCGAGACCTACGGCCACGACCTGACCACCGGCGCCACCGTGGGACCGCAGGCCTACCGGGCGATGACCCCGGGCGGGAGGGCGGTCTTCAAGACCGCTCCCTACCAGGGTCCCCACGAGCCCCCGCGGCAGGAGTACCCCTTCCGGTACACCACGGGCCGGACCGTCTACCACTTCCACATCCGCACCAAGACCGGCCGGGCCCCGCAGCTGCAGGGTGCGGCGCCCGACGCGTGGGTGGAGATGTCCGTCTCCGACGTCGCGGCCCTGGGACTGACCGAGGGCGACGTGGTGCGGGTGGAGTCCCCCCCCCCCCCCCCCCCCCCCCCCCCCC
>NZ_LDNX01000021.1:0-5777 GCF_001027955.1 Kocuria sp. SM24M-10
GAGGGGCAGGCCAGCGCGGCACTACCGCCCGCATTCTGGCCGGCCAGTACCTCGGATTCGCCGGCATCCTCGGTGCCGCGGTCCTGGTGACCATCGGTGCCGGAGCATTCCTGCCCTCGGCAGCCATCCCGTACTTCGGTCTCATCCCTCTGGGCCTCGGCCTCTGGGCCGCATGGCAGGCCTGGCGCGGAGACGATGACGACGATGACGACGAGGCCAAGGTTGCCGGCAAGAAGGTCGGCGTGTGGACAGTCGCAGGCGTCACCCTTGCCAACGGCGGCGACAACATCGGCGTCTACACCCCTGTCTTCCTCAGCGTGGAACCTCTCGCAGTAGTCGCCTACTGCATCGTCTTCCTCGCGCTCGTCGCGGTCCTGGTGGCCCTGGCAAAGTTCGTCGCCACCCGCCCCCCGATCGCCGAAGTGCTCGAACGCTGGGAGCACATCCTCTTCCCCATCGTTCTCATCGGCCTCGGCATCGTGATCCTCGTCAGCGGCGGAGCCTTCGGACTCTGACGTAGCGGCAGCGATCCAAACGGCCCCGACCGGGCGCACCCCTCTCGGTTCAGACCGCGACACCTACCTGCAGCCAGTCCTGCGTGATCGCGGCAACAAGACCGCCACGGAGCGCTGCAAAAACCCCGCCACCAAGCGAACGAAGCCACAGGACCCCATTGCAACTTACTGCGGCTGACGAGCGAGATGTCGCAGTAGGGCATGCCCTATATCTACGTTGCTGGATGCGGTCTACTGACCTGTCCCCCGGTATGTTGTCAACGGCAGTAGTCAGCGGAACAGCCGTGCGCCAAACCGCCTCGTCGCCCCCCTGCCCGACCCCCGGAAGTGGGGTCGATGCCGCCGTCAATGGAGTCGTTGTCCCATGTCCAAGCTGACAGACCTACTGCGTCAGGTCGAGCGGAATGATCCGCAGCTCGCCGCCGATCTGGAACGGGAGTACAAGGCCCTGTCCTCGCGGCGCGCATTTGGCTTGAACTTCGAGCGGCATTACCCGGAAAGCACAGAGATCCCAGGGCGCACGGTGCGCAAGGGCGAGAAGGTCCGCGTCCTACCGCCGCGGGGCAGCCGGGCGGCCGGTGACAAAACGCTCTGGGTCGTTCAAGATATCGAGCGCGTCGATGGCGGGCGCGTTGCACACCTAGTGGAGCACGGCGCCGAAACCCCTGCAACCCAAATCGCCAACGTCGATGATCTCGTGGTGGTATCGGTATTTCGGGACTTTATCTACCCTGGCCTAGTTTCCACAGGAAAGGTAGAACGAGGTGGCGACAAGCCATTCCACACGGTGATCAATGGCGAGAATTATCATGCTTTGAAGACACTCACATACACGCATGAAGGCAAGATCGACGCCATTTACATCGACCCGCCGTACAACACTGGAGCAAAAGACTGGAAATACAATAACGATTATGTCGAAGGTGACGACCTTTATCGACACTCCAAATGGTTAGCCTTCATGGAACGCCGCCTCTTGTTGGCCAAGCAACTGCTCAACCCAAAGCAATCCATCCTTATTGTCACTATTGATGAAAAGGAGTATCTGCGCCTTGGACTCCTCCTAGAGCAGGTGTTCGATGAGGCGGACATTCAGATGGTCACAAGTGCCATCAACCCAAAGGGATCACCAAGAAGTGATGCATTCTCGCGCGTTGAGGAGTATCTGTATTTTGTATCCATTGGGACGGCCGCACCGGCCAGAGTAACCCAAGACATGCTTTCATCGAAGGCCGAACCCGAGAAGCGGGTTGAATGGGTGGGCCTGCGCCGACGTGGCAGTGGTTGGCAGCGCGAGGCACGTCCATTTCTTTTCTACCCCATATATGTGGAACCCAGCACTGCGCGCATTGTGGATGCGGGCGAGCCATTACCGCTCGGTGTATCGCGTGAGACTGTGCCAGATCGAGAGGGTTTGCAGACTATCTGGCCGCTCAACTCGAATGGCCAGGAGTCTAGATGGCAGATGTCACCACAAAGCCTCATGGGCCTTGTCAAGGACGGATTTGTCCGTACGTCTGTTCAGAAACGCGGAGGGTTCACACTGGACTATTTGTCCAGTGGACAACGCCAGCAAATCAAGGACGGCATCATGAAGGTCGTCGGACGCGACCCCAACGGAGCCGTTATTGTTGAGCACCCTGGCGTCAGGCTTCAAGTAGCCAAGACTGTATGGAACATGCCGTCCCATGATGCAACAACATTCGGATCACGGCTCTTGTCCAACATGATGCCTGATAGGCGCTTTCCGTTCCCCAAGTCTCTTTATGCCATCGAAGACGCACTCCGCTTTTATGTCAAAGATAAGCCAGAAGCGGTGGTTCTTGATTTCTTCGCAGGTTCTGGCACTGCGGCCCACGCCGTAATGCGCCTCAACCGTCAAGACAATGGGCGCCGTCAGTGCATCTCTGTAACTAACAACGAGGTCGGCGCCGAAGAACAGAAGGGATTACGAAATCAAGGGCTTCGGCCAGGTGACCCAGAATGGGAGCAATGGGGCATCTGCGACTACATCACCAAGCCCCGCCTTGAGGCTGCGGTCACAGGCAATACTCCGCAGGGTGACTCAATTAAGGGCGATTATAAATTTATCGATGAGTTCCCCATATCGGAGGGGCTACAGGAAAATGTAGAGTTCTTCGCACTTACCTATGAGACCCGAACCAAAGTAAAACACCACTTGGCATTCCGTCAGATCGCGCCACTGCTTTGGTTGCGCGCCGGTGCCCGCGGAGAGTGCATCAAGGACATACCCGAGGCCGGTTGGGCCCTGACAAAGGCATACGGCGTACTAGTCGATCTGGACGTTTCTACTGCATTCGTGGAGGCGGTAAAGGCTGCCAGCAACATTGGAATGGTCTACATCGTTACCAATGACACACGCCGTTCCCAGTCTGTGGCTCAACGTCTTCCCGCTGGCGTAGAAGTGGTGCGGCTTTACGAGTCATACCTGCAAAACTTTCAAATTAGAAACGGGGGCTGAGCCGTGCGATTTACGTTGAAGGACTATCAGGACACGGCTGTCTCTGAGTTGCTGATTGCGCTGCGTGATGCCCGGTTGTACCACGAGAGCTCGGGCCGCCCACAGGCGGTAACGCTCACGGCCACAATGGGTGCCGGCAAGACAGTGATCGCTTCTGCTGTGCTGGAGGCGCTGTTCACTGGCAACGAAGATCTAGATTTTGAAGCTGACCCAAAAGCCACAGTGCTGTGGTTCTCATCCGACCCAGCGTTGAACGAGCAGTCTCGCTTCCGGCTGCTGGAGGCCACGGATATGATTCCGTTCAGCGATTTGGTGGTGGTACCCACCACGTTCAACCAACGCACTTTCGATCCCGGCAAGGTTTATTTCCTCAACCATCAAAAGTTTGCTCGTACGTCCCTATTGGTTCGTGGATTCGAGGAGCGGCAGGCCACGCTTCCATTGGAGAGCATGCCGGACGGGCGTGAGTTCACGATTTGGGACACGATTCGAAACACGATTGAGGATCCCGATCGAACCCTCTACATGTTCGTAGACGAGGCCCACCAAGGGATGGGTCAGTCAAAGTCTGCTGCCCGAGCACACGAGTCGATTGTGCAGCGCATTATCAATGGTCAGCCGAATACCGTGCCGATGATTCCGCCGGTACCGATCATTTTGGGCATCACTGCTACCCCGCAGCGCCTGCACGAAACGTTGGAGACATGGGACGAACGACTGGTCGTTGACCGGGTTAAGGTCAGCCCAGTCGCTGTGCAAGGTTCCGGCCTACTCAAGGACACCTACGTGCTCGACTCTCCTGCCGAGGCTGGGGCCTTCGATCAAGTCTTGTTGCGTCGGGCCGTGAACCGTTTGCGGGAGATGACTGAAGCCTGGGCAGAGTACGCTCGCGCCGAGCAAGACGGACAGGCCGTCAAGCCGCTGATGATTCTCCAACTCCCCAACTCTCCTGATCCCGACGATGTGGGACAGGCCTTGGACACGATTTTTCAGCAATGGCCGGCCTTGGCCGAAACCAACGTGGCTCATGTACTAGGTGAGCACACCACCCAGCGATTCGGCTCACATGAGATCCCGTACGTCAGCCCTGAAGACGTTCAAGACCTCGACTGGTGTCGGGTGTTGATCGCCAAGGACGCAATATCAACCGGCTGGGACTGTCCCCGGGCTGAGGTCATGCTTTCCTTCCGTCCTGCCTCGGATCGGACCCACATCACCCAGCTGCTTGGGCGGATGGCCCGCACCCCCCTGGCCAAGAGCATTCCCGGCAATGACTTGCTCTCCAGCGTCTACTGTTTCCTACCTCACTTCGCCCCCGCTACGACGCGGGAAGTTGCCGACGCTCTGACCTACGGCGACGAAAACATGCCCCCGGTCCCTGGCCGGCGAGCACTGATCGACCCGATCGAAGTCACGTCAGAGCACATTGGACAGGATGTATGGGAAGTATTTACGTCTTTGCCTTCAATGGCGCTGCCCAAAACGGTGACGAACCCGGTGAAACGTCTGACCCTGCTGGCCCACGAACTGGCCGCTGATGCGATCATGCCAGGTGCGGGCACCCAGGCTCATGAGTTAATGCACCATGCTTTGGACGGCGCTGCGGCCACACACCGTACATCTGTTGAGGAGGCGCTACGCGAAGTAAAGCGCGTCGAGGGCAGTGAGCTGTTCGTAGATCGGGCCACCGGAGCTCGCTCATCTGGCGCATATACCGCCGAAGCCGACGAAGCCGTGATCGAGGAGGCATTCCGTCGAGCTAGCCGCGTTTTCGGCAAGGCTGTGTCGATGAGCTATGCGTCTTATCTAGCTGAGCAAGAGATCGCAGCCGATGAGGATATTGATGAAGTTGAGGCCCTGATTGAGGCGCAAGGTCGAATCGCGGCCATGTCACGGGTGCCAGCAGTCGTTGAGAGTTTCAACCGGCGTGCCGAGGAGCTGGCCGATCAGTGGTTCACCACTCACCGTGTGGCTATCTCTGGTCTGTCGCCATCACGGCAGGATGACTACCGAAAAATCAAGCAGCAGGCACGCACAGCCCAAGCCGTGTCCCTGGCCAAGCCGGAACGTTGGCTCGTGCCATCGCACGCGCAGACCGGCGACGACCAGAACACACGAGTGGAGTTGCCGCGGTATCGCCAGCACCTACTAATGCCGGCCGAGGGCGACTACCCCGAGGACTTTAAAAGCTCGTGGGAACCCGAGGTTCTGGACCTGGAATTGCGGCGGGAAAGCTTAATCTGTTGGTACCGCAATCCCGGTGTAGCCAAACCTGAATCTTTGGCCGCTGTGTATACCGACGGTGACCGACAGGCACTTGTGCGGCCTGACTTCATCATGTTCGATCGTGCCCCAGATGGTCATATAGTGGCTTCCATTGTGGATCCTCATGGCCACCACTATGGAGATGCCCTGCCCAAGCTGCGAGGGCTTTCCGATTACGCCGAGCAACATGGGGAACACTTCGCCAGAATAGATTCGATTGCCAAGGTCAACGGACGGCTCCGTGTGCTTGATCTCAAGAACCCCCGTGTGCGAGAAGAGGTCGCTCAAGCAACCTCTGTTGAAGCACTTTACAATGGTCAAATAGCGCTTGACTTTTTGTAATGGGAGAGGGTACTCAAAACCTACGGTCACTGAGTCACATGAATCAGCGCATCTCGTAGTCTGGCAGGGAGTGTGAGCCCTGCGGGTGGTGATAGGTCCGGTACACCCCCGTCCCACGGATTTCGTAGTCCGGCAAAGAGTGCGAGCCCTGCGGGTGGTGATAGGTCCGGTAC
>NZ_LDNX01000022.1:0-5741 GCF_001027955.1 Kocuria sp. SM24M-10
CCCTTCGCGGCCGCGGTGCGCGCGGAGGTGCGGCAGCCGCCGGCCCCGCCCGCCGGCCCGGCGGCGGAGCCCGGCACCCCGCTCCCGCCCCGGCCGCGCACGGCCTCCCCGGCCGACGAGCTCGGGGACCGGGGACCGGCGGACGAGCTGGCCGCGGGCCGCTTCGTGCTGCTGTTCGACCCCTCCGAGCCCGAGGCCTGGGGCGGGCCCCTCCGCATCGTCACCTGGGCGCGGGCGGCCGTGGGCCGGGAGGTCGGGTGCGACGACACCGCCGGGCTGCTCGCCTGGACCCGGCTGCTCGAGTCCCTGCGGCGCCACCGGGCCGGATATTCTCGGGAGGGCGGCACCGCGTCCCGGGTCCTCGCCGAGGGCTTCGGGACCCTCGGCGACCAGCTCGAGGGGGCCGACGTCGAGCTGCGGGCGTCCTGGACGCCCCACGGGTCCGACGTGGAGCCGCACCTCGCCGCCTGGGCGGACACGGTCTGCGCGTTCGCGGGCCTGCCGCCCTACCCGCGCGGGGTGACCGTGCTGCACCCGCGCCGCTGACCACCGAACCGACCGCGCCCCGACGGGGCCGACACAGAATCGAAGACGCTCCTTGACCAGCCCAGCCGACCGCCGATCCGCGCCCGACGAGTCCCCGACCCCGGTGGTCGCCGGATTCGAGGACTACGAGATCCCCGACAGCGTCCACCTCGCGGCCCCGTTCGACGGCGTCCCGCCCGTCGTCGAGACCGTGGCCGGGCTCGAGCGGGCCGCCGCCGCCGTGGCCGGGGGGACGGGCCCGGCCGCGATCGACACCGAGCGCGCCTCCGGCTTCCGCTACGGCCAGCGCGCCTTCCTCGTCCAGCTCCGCCGCGAGGGCGTGGGCACCGTGCTGATCGACCCCGAGGCCACCGGGTCGCTGGCCGTGCTGAACGAGGCGCTCGCCGGCGTGGAGTGGGTACTGCACGCCGCCACCCAGGACCTGCCCTCGCTGCGGGCCCTGGACATGGAGCCGGACCAGCTGTTCGACACCGAGCTGGGCGGGCGCATCGCCGGACTCCGCCGGGTGGGGCTGGCCGCCGAGACGGAGGAGCTGCTCGGCTACACGCTGGCGAAGGAGCACTCCGCCGTCGACTGGTCCAAGCGGCCCCTGCCGCAGGACTGGCTCAACTACGCCGCCCTCGACGTGGAGATGCTGATCCCGCTGCGCTGGGCGATGGAGGACCTGCTCCGGGAGCAGGGCAAGCTCGAGTGGGCCCTGGAGGAGTTCGAGGCCGTGCGCACGGCTCCGCCCGCCCCGCCGCGCCAGGACCCGTGGCGCAGGACCTCCGGGATCACCAAGGTCAAGGGCCGTCGCCAGCTCACCGCGCTGCGCCTGCTGTGGGAGGAGCGCGAAGCGCTGGCCCGGCACAAGGACCTCTCCCCCAGCCGGCTGCTGCCGGACGCGGCTCTCGTGGCGGCGGCCTCCGCCATGCCGCGGACCGTGCCCCAGCTGCTGGCCACCCCCGGCTTCCACGGACGGCAGGCCGCGCGGGAGGCTCCCCGGTGGCTGCGGGCGATCGCCGAGGCCCGCAACGCCACCGAGCTCGTTCCCGTCACCGTGCGGTCCGACGCCCTGCCGCCCGTGAAGGCCTGGGAGGCCAAGCGCCCCGAGGCCGCCGCCCGCCTGAAGGTCCTCAAGCCGGTCGTGACCGAGCTGGCGGAGGAGCACGGGCTGCCGACCGAGAACCTGCTCACCCCGGAGCACCTGCGCCGGTTCTGCTGGCAGCCGCCCAAGAGCACCGGCGACCAGGCGGTGGCCGACCGGCTGCGCGACCTGGGCGCCCGCCGCTGGCAGGTCCAGCTCACGGCCCCCGTCATCGGCGCGGCGTGGCGGGAGCTGCGGGCCCGCAAGCGCGCCGCCCGCCACGCCGAGCAGCAGCCCCAGGCCGGGCCCCCTCAGGTCGAGCCGCCCCGGACCGAGCAGGTGCAGGGCGAGCAGATCCAGGACGAGCAGCCCGGGACCGGTAACTCTCCCGCCGGCGGCGAGGGAGCCCCCGCGGCCTGAACGGTCCGGCCTGCGGCGGCCGGCCGGTGCCGTCCCCGGTCGGTGCCGTCCCCGGTCGGTGCCGTCCCCGGTCGGTGCCGTCTCGGGCCGGGCGCCGCGCGGGACGGCACGACGACGGGCCCCGGCCGTCGGCCGGGGCCCGTCACGGGGCTGCTGGGATCAGCTATGGGTGTCGCCGGGGGCCGGCTGCGGCTCGGCGGGCTCCAGCGGGCTCTCCGGAGTGACCGGCTTCGCCGTCTGCAGGTCCGCGTAGCCGGTGGTGGAGGTGCCGGTCGCCGCGTCGGTGCCGCCCGAGGAGCCGGAGACCTTGTCCTTGACCGTCGAGGACGCGTCCGAGGCCTTCGTGCCCACCGTGTCGGCGGCCTTCTTGGCGGAGTCGGCGAGCTTGCCGCCGACCACGGGCACCTCCGACTTGACCCAGTCGGTGCCCTCGGAGACCTTCGCCTGCACCTTGGGGTCCTGCCAGGTCTTCATGGCGTTCTGCTTCAGGGCCTCGTAGCTCTGGCGGCCCGAGGCCGAGCCGACCACGAAGCCGACGCCGAAACCGGTCACGAAGATGAGTCGCTTGATCATGGTGCTGTCCTTCCGTCCGTCCCGGCGCGGCGGCCGGGGACGGGTCGGAGCCTCTGGTGCACGGCTCGTCCCCGGTGTCTGTTGTCATCATCATCCTACTGATCACATGCTGTGGCCGACACTGCTCCCGCCGGTCTCCGCTGAGAGCGATCACCCGCCCCGCCCGGGCGCACGCCCCGAGCACGTTCCTCGACCGCACCGTTCGTCCGCACCGTTCGACCGCACCGGTGGAGCTCCGGCCGGACCGTCGGCGGCGGCGCCTAGACTGGCGGTGCACCCGCAGCACCGCCGACGAGAGGACCACCATGGCCGAGCCCGACGCCTCCACCGCCCCCACGGCACTGCCCCGGCGCACGGTCCTGGGCGTGGCCGGCGCGGGCCTCGGCGCCGCGGCGGCACTCAGCGCCTGCGGCGGCCAGGACGGGCCTCCGGACGGACCCGCCCGGTCCGTGGACGCGGGCGCGGTCGGCGACGTGCCGGTGGGCTCCGGCGTCAAGGTGGACCGGGACGGCGTGCAGGCGGTGGTGGCCCGGCCCGCCGAGGACACCGTCGTGGCGTTCTCCCCCGTGTGCCCGCACCAGGGCTGCATGGTCGTGCCCGAGGAGCAGCTCTACGTCTGCCCCTGCCACGCCTCGCAGCTCGACCTCGCCACCGGGGAGGTCCGGGGCGGACCTGCCCGGACGGGGCTCACGCCGTACCCGGTGGCCGTCCGGGAGGGCCGGATCGTGCTGGGCTGAGCCGCTCAGCCCCGGCCCGGCCGCGGCAGCGACGTGCTGTCCCGGGCCGTGTCGGGGAGGACCTCGGTGTCCTCCGCCTCGACCGGGCGGGCGTAGGGCACCCGGGTGCCGAGCACGGAGGCGAGCGTGTCCTGGGCGACGCGCTGGGCGGTCAGCCCCACCCGCTCCATGACCTGGGAGCGCGAGCCGTGCGCGAGGAACCGGGTCGGCAGGCCGACCTCGTTGAGGGCGGTGTCGACGCCGGCGGCGCGCATCTCCTGCCGGATCCTCGAGCCGATCCCGCCCGCGCGCACCCCGTCCTCCACGACGACCACGATCCGGTGCTGGGCGGCGAGCTCGATGACCGACCCGGGCACCGGGAGCACCCACCGGGGGTCGACCACGGTGGAGGACACCCCGTGGGCCTCCAGCCGGTCGGCGACGTCGAGGGACAGCCCGCTCATGGCGCCCACGGAGACGATCAGGACGTCGCGGCGGGCCCCCTCGGTGCCGCTCTCCCCACCGCGGCGGGCGAGGACGTCCACGCCGTCGCGGAGCCGCTCGACCGCCGGGACGGGCGTGCCCACGGACCCCTTGGGGTAGCGGATGACCGTGGGGGCGTCGCCGACGGCCACCGCCTCGCGCAGCTCCTCGACCAGGGTGGGCTCGTCCCGTGGGGCGGCGAGGTGCAGCCCGGGGACGATCTGGAGCAGCGCCAGGTCCCACATGCCGTGGTGGCTCGGCCCGTCCGGTCCGGTGACCCCGGCCCGGTCCAGGACCAGGGTCACCCCGGCCCGGTGCAGGGCCACGTCCATGAGCAGCTGGTCGAAGCCGCGGTTGAGGAACGTGGCGTACAGGGCGACCACGGGGTGGAGCCCGCCGTAGGCCATGCCCGCGGCCATCGCCACGGCGTGCTGCTCGGCGATGCCCACGTCCACCACGCGGTCGGGGTGGGCGGCCTGCATCTTCTGCAGCCCCACCGGGATGAGCATGGCCCCGGTGATGCCGACGACGTCCTCGCGCTCGTCGGCGATCCGGGCGATCTCGTCCCGGAACACGGCCGTCCAGCTGCGCTCGGAGCTCGTCGCGGTGGAGCGTCCCGTGACGGGGTCGATGACGCCCACGGCGTGGAACTGGTCGTCCTCGTGGGCGATCGCGGGCGCGTACCCGTGGCCCTTCTCCGTGATGGCGTGCACGATCACGGGCCCGCCGTAGTTCTTGGCGTTGCTCAGCGCCTGCTCGACCGCCTCGAGGTCGTGGCCGTCCACCGGGCCCAGGTACTTCATGCCGAGGTCCTCGAAGATCCCTTGCGGGACCACGACGTCCTTCAGGCCCTGCTTCATGCCGTGCAGGCCCCGGTAGAGCATCTCCCCCACCGGCCCGGAGTGCTTCAGCAGGTTCTTCACCGACTCGAGGGTCTGCTCGTAGCGCCGGTCGGTGCGCACCGCGTCCACGCCCTGCTGCACGCTCGCCTGCAGCTCGGCCAGGTGGTTGGCGAACCCGCCCACCGTGGGGGCGTAGGAGCGGCCGTTGTCGTTGACCACGTGCACGACCTTGCGGTCGCGGTCGGAGGCGATGTTGTTGACGGCCTCCCACGCCATGCCGCCGGTCAGCGCGCCGTCCCCGACGAGCACCACGGTGTGCCGGTCGGACTGCCCCGTCATGGCGTAGCCGCGGGAGATCCCGTCCGCCCAGGACAGGGACGACGACGCGTGCGAGGACTCGACGATGTCGTGCACCGACTCCGCCCGGTCCGGGTAGCCGGCGAGGCCGCCCTCCTGGCGCAGCGTGCGGAAGTCCTGGCGTCCCGTGAGCAGCTTGTGCACGTAGGACTGGTGCCCGGTGTCGAAGACCACGGAGTCCTTGGGCGAGTCGAAGACGCGGTGGACCGCCATGGTCAGCTCCACGACCCCCAGGTTCGGCCCCAGGTGGCCCCCGGTCGCGGAGACGTGGGTGACGAGGAAGTCACGGATCTCGGCGGCCAGCTCGGTCAGCTCCGCGCGGGTCAGCCCCGCGAGGTCCTCGGGCCCGGACACCCGTTCCAGCACGCTCATGCTTCCTCCCGCACTCCTCGGCGTCGTGGTCGGCCGCTCCGGGGTCGCCGGGGCGGCGCGTTCCCCCGATCCTACTCGCTCGCCCCGACACCCCCGGGCAGCACGAGGGGCCCGGTCCGTCGCCGGACCGGGCCCCTCGTGCGTCCTGGATCAGGACCGGGCGACCGCTCGCCCGTGCTTCCCCGGGGCGCCGGAGCGCGCCCGGGGAGCTACTTGGCGATCTGCCGCAGCACGTACTGCAGGATCCCGCCGTTGCGGTAGTAGTCCGCCTCGCCCGGCGTGTCGATGCGCAGGACCGCGTCGAACTCGACCGTGGAGCCGTCCTCCTTCGTGGCGGTGACCTTCAGCGTCTTGGGGGTGGTGCCC
>NZ_LDNX01000023.1:0-52812 GCF_001027955.1 Kocuria sp. SM24M-10
CGGCCGGGCAGCTGGGCGGGGCTGCCGCGGTGCCGCGGCTGTGCGCACCCGGCGCAGACCCCGGTTCCGGGGCGACGACGTCCGCCGCGGCGCCGCTGTGGTCGGCGCTGGACCGGGCCGGCTACGCCCTCGAGGCGCTGGCCGCCCGCACCGGGCCGACCGGCGCACCGGCGGACGCTGCCCTGCGGCAGGCTCGCGCGGACGTGGCGGACCTGCTGGAGGCACCCGTTGCGCGCGGGGTGCTCGCGGCGGAGCCCGGGCTGCGCGCCGGCGCCTACGTCCTGCCCGGCCGGCTCTGGGAGGACCCCCGCCGGGGCGCCGGAGCGGCGGCGGGCGACGTGCAGGAGGCCGCCGCGCACGCCCTCGCCCAGGGCGGGCCGGCGACACGCTGCTGGGCGCTCCGAGCGCTGGAGCGGGCCGGCACGCTCCGCGCGGAGGTCAGCGGCGAGGTGGACGCCCTGCCCGGGGTGCTCCCCGACGACCCCTCCGCCGTGCCCGGCGCACCGTGACGCACGGCCGGCGTCGCCCCGGGACGACCCGGTGACCCGTCGCCGGAGGTCGGGCCGGGCCACGGCCCCGCCGGGCTCGGCCCCGCAGGAACGGGGCCCGCGGAGCAAGGTCCCCGGATCAGGCCCCGCGCAGCACGTCGACGCCCAGCTTGAGGATCAGCAGCGAGACCACGCTGAGGAACACGACGCGGATGAACCGGTTGCCGCGGGCCACCGCGGTGCGCGCCCCGAGGTAGCCGCCCACCATGTTGGACAGGCCCAGCAGGAGCCCCAGGCCCCACAGCACCGAGCCGTGCCCGAAGAAGAACAGCAGGGCGCCCACGTTGGTGGCCAGGTTGACGACCTTCGCCTTCGCGCTCGCGGCCAGGAAGCTGTAGCCCAGCAGGGTGATCATGGCGATCACGAGGAAGGACCCGGTGCCCGGGCCCATCACGCCGTCGTAGAAGCCGATCACCGTGCCGATCACCATCGCGGTCCCGTAGTGCCGGGCCCCGCTGTGGCGCAGCTCGGTGAGCTGGCCGACGGTGGGCTGGGCGACGGTGAACAGCAGCACGGCTACCAGCGCCGCGAGGATGATGGGCCGGAACACCTCCTCGGGCAGGGACGCGGCCAGGGCCGCGCCGCCGAAGCTTCCGGCCAGCGCGACCCCGGCCATGGGCAGGGCCGTGCGCAGGTCCGGGGAGGTGCGGCGGTAGAACGTCAGCGCGCTCGTGGCCGTGCCGAACACGGAGCCCATCTTGTTGGTGGCCAGCGCCTGCACCGGGCTGATGCCGGGGACCATGAGCACCACCGGCAGCTGCAGCAGCCCGCCGCCGCCGACGACGGCGTCGATGAACCCGGCGGCCAGCCCGGCGGCGACCAGCAGGACCACGACGCCGGGGTCCACCTGCTCCAGGCCGGAGGCCCCCAGCCAGCCCTCGAGCTGGTCCACGGGCTCAGCCGCGCACGGCTGCGGAGACCACGGCGGCGACGCCGTCCCGGGCCACGTCCTCGCTGGTGCCGCTCGCGCGGTCCTTGAGCTCCAGCAGGCCGTCCTTGAGCCCGCGGCCGACCACCAGGACGGTGGGCACGCCGAGCAACTCGGCGTCGCCGAACTTCACGCCCGGGGAGACCTTGGGGCGGTCGTCGAAGAGCACCTCGATGCCCTCGGCCTCGAGCTCGGCCACGATCCGCTCGGCCTCCTCGAGCACCTCGGGGCCCTTGCCGGTGGCGACCACGTGCACGTCGGCCGGGGCGACCTGACGGGGCCAGAGCAGTCCCTTGTCGTCGTGGTAGGCCTCGGCCAGGGCGGCCACCGCGCGGGTCACGCCGACCCCGTAGGAGCCCATGGTCACGGTGACGAGCTTTCCGTTGCGGTCCAGGACCTTCAGCCCGAGGGCCTCGGCGTACTTGCGGCCCAGCTGGAAGATGTGGCCCATCTCGATGCCGCGGGCCGCCTCGAGCGGCCCGGAGCCGTCCGGGGCGGGATCGCCGGCCCGGACCTCGGCGCACTCCAGGACGCCGTCCCAGGTGAAGTCCCGCCCGGCCGTGAGGTCGTAGACGTGCTTGCCGGCCACGTTCGCCCCGGTGATCCAGCGGGTGCCTCGGACCACCCGCGGGTCGACGAAGAAGGGGATCCCGGTCGAGGACCGCTCGCCGAGCACGGCCTGGTCGAGGCTCATGCCCGGGCCGATGTAGCCCTTCACCAGCAGCGGGCAGGTGCGCAGGTCCTCGTCGGTGGCCTGCTCCACCAGCACCTCCCCGGAGACCTCCAGGGCGGCGCCGACGCCGGCCTCGATGCGCTTGAGGTCCACGGCGCGGTCCCCGGGCAGGCCGACCGCCACGAGCCGGCGCTCGCCGTCGGGCAGGACGACGGCCAGCACCACGTTCTTGAGCGTGTCCGCGGCGGACCAGGGTCCCTCGTCGCGCGGGTGCAGCTCGTTCGAGCGCTCCACGAGCGTGTCGATGGTGGGGCTGGCCGGGGTGTCGAGCACGCGCGCCTCGGGGGCGGCGTCGACGTCGCGCTCGGGCGGCACCACCGTGGTGACCGCCTCGACGTTGGCCGCGTAGCCCCCGGCCGAGCGCACGAAGGTGTCCTCCCCGATCGGGGTGGGGTGCAGGAACTCCTCGGAGCGGGAGCCGCCCATGGCCCCGGACTGCGCCGACACGGCGATCACGGGCAGGCCCAGACGCTCGAAGATCCGGACGTAGGCCTCGCGGTGGCGGGCGTAGGACTCGTCGAGGCCGGCGTCGTCGACGTCGAAGGAGTAGGAGTCCTTCATCACGAACTCGCGTCCGCGCAGCAGGCCGGCGCGCGGCCGGGCCTCGTCCCGGTACTTGGCCTGGATCTGGTAGAGGGTGACCGGGAGGTCCTTGTAGGAGGAGTACAGGTCCTTCACGAGCAGCGTGAACATCTCCTCGTGCGTGGGCGCCAGGAGGTAGTCGGCCTCCTTGCGGTCCTTCAGGCGGAAGAGGTTCTCGCCGTACTCCGTCCACCGGTTGGTGACCTCGTAGGGCTCGCGCGGCAGCAGCGCCGGGAAGTGCACCTCCTGGGCGCCGATCGCGTCCATCTCCTCGCGCACCACCCGTTCCACCTTCGCGAGCACCCGCAGGCCCATCGGCAGCCAGGTGTAGATGCCGGGAGCGGCGCGGCGGATGTAGCCGGCGCGCACGAGCAGCCGGTGGCTGTCCACCTCGGCGTCGACGGGGTCTTCGCGGAGGGTCCGCAGGAACAGGGAGGAGAGGCGCAGCGCCACGTGGGCTCCGTTTCTCCCGGGGAGCGCGGCGAGGTGCGGCCGGGTCCGGGGCGTCGAGAGAGGGTGCGGCACCGGCGGCGCCGCGGATTCCGGTCAAATCTACACCCCCGGCGCCGCACCGGACGGCGCGCCCGGTGGGCGCTCAGAGCAGGACGGTCGCGAAGGTCCCGACCTGGCGGAAGCCGACCCGTTCGTAGGTGGCCAGGGCGCGGGTGTTGTAGTCGTTGACGTAGAGGCTGATCACCGGGGTGGTGCGGCGGGCCAGGCGCACCGCGGCGGCCATGCACGGCGCCGCCAGCCCGCGGCCGCGGTGCGCCGGGTCGACCCACACTCCCTGCACCTGGGCGACCCCGCGGGCGACCGAGCCGAGGTCGGCCTTGAACACCACCCGGTCCCGCTCGTCGGTGAGCACGAGGCATCGTCCCGAGCCGACGAGGGCGGCCACCCGGTCCCGGTAGCCGCGGTCCCCGCCGGAGTACGGTGAGTAGCCGACCTCCTCCTCGAACATCGCGGCGCTGGCCGGCAGCACGGCGGGCAGGTCGGCGCTGGTGGCGAACCGGACACCGGGGTGCGGCGCGGGCGCCGGGTCGTGGTCGATCGCCAGCAGGGGCTGCACCGGGCGGACGTCGAAGGGCCGCGGCCACGAGCGCTCGAGCCGGGACCACAGTCCGAGCACCGGTGCGGCCGGACCGAAGACGGAGGCGTACCGGGCCCCGCCCCGGCGCAGGTGCCCGGCCACGAGGTCGAGGCCGGGCTCGTCGAGGGTGATCGGGACGACGTTGGTGCCCGTCCAGCACGCGCCGGTGAGCCGCCCGTCCGGATCCGCCGTGCCGACGACCGGCGGCACCCGGGAACCGCGGCCGCGGCGGTGGGACTCCACGTGGGCGGCCACGAAGGCGTGGGCGACGGGGTCCGCCCCGAGCAGGCGGTCCAGCTCGTCCGGGTCGACCTCCCCCGACGGCACGAGCCGCGGCGCCGTCCTCCGCTGCGTCCTCACCCGTTCGTCACCGTCCCGTCAGCTGACGCTCACCACGGGGCTGCCGGTGGCGCTCTCCCCGTCCCCGTCCGCGTCCATCTCGGCGGCGATGCGGTTGGCCTCCTCGATCAGGGTCTCCACGATGAGGTCCTCGGGGACGGTCTTCACGACTTCGCCCTTGACGAAGATCTGGCCCTTGCCGTTGCCGGAGGCCACCCCGAGATCGGCCTCGCGGGCCTCGCCGGGGCCGTTGACGACGCAGCCCATGACGGCGACGCGCAGCGGGACCGTGAGGCCCTCCAGGCCCGCGGTGACCTCGTCCGCGAGGGTGTAGACGTCCACCTGGGCGCGTCCGCACGAGGGGCAGGAGACGATCTCGAGCTTGCGCGGGCGCAGGCCCAGGGACTGCAGGATCTGGTTGCCCACCTTGACCTCCTCGACCGGGGGCGCGGAGAGCGAGACCCGGATGGTGTCGCCGATGCCCTGGGAGAGCAGGGCGCCGAAGGCGGTGGCGGACTTGATGGTGCCCTGGAACGCCGGGCCGGCCTCGGTCACGCCCAGGTGCAGGGGCCAGTCCCCGCGCTCGGCCAGCAGCTGATAGGCCCGCACCATGGTGACGGGGTCGTTGTGCTTGACCGAGATCTTGAAGTCGTGGAAGTCGTGCTCCTCGAACAGGGACGCCTCCCACACCGCGGACTCCACGAGCGCCTCCGGGGTGGCCTTCCCGAAGCGGTCCATGATCCGCTGGTCCAGGGAGCCCGCGTTCACCCCGATCCGGATGGACACCCCGGCAGCCTTGGCCTCCTGGGCGATCTGGGCGACCTGGTCGTCGAACTTGCGGATGTTGCCGGGGTTCACGCGCACGGCGGCGCACCCGGCCTCGATGGCCTTGTACACGTACTTCGGCTGGAAGTGGATGTCGGCGATCACCGGGATCGGGGACTTCATCGCGATGATCGGCAGGGCGTCGGCGTCGTCCTGCGACGGGCAGGCCACCCGGACGATGTCGCACCCGGCGGCGGTCAGCTCGGCGATCTGCTGCAGGGTCGCGTTGATGTCCGTGGTGGGGGTCGTCGTCATGGACTGCACGCTGACCGGCGAGTCGGAACCGACCCCCACGGACCCGACCCGGATCTGCCGGGTCTTCCGGCGCGGGGACAGGACGGGCTGGGGTGCGGCGGGCATGCCGAGGCTGACCGGGGTCAAGGGTTCCTCCGAGGAGTTCGCGGACAGATGCGGGAACGGTGGCGGGCGGACCCGGTCGCCGGGTCCGTCGTCGCCTCCCATTGTGCCCCATGCCCCCGGGCGCTTCCTGGGGCGGTCCCCGGATTCCTCCGTGGCCGAACGGCTCAGAACAGCTGGACGGGCTTCACGATGTCCGCGTAGACCAGCAGGACCGACATCCCGATCATCAGCGCGGCCACGGCGTAGGTCAGCGGGAGCAGCCGCGCCGGGTCGAACGGGCCCGGGTCGGCGCGGCCCAGCAGCCGGGCGGCGCCCCGCCGCAGGCCCTCCCACAGGGCGCCGGCCACGTGCCCGCCGTCCAGCGGCAGGAGGGGCAGCAGGTTGAAGACGAACAGCGCCAGGTTCACCGATCCGACCAGCCCCACCAGGGAGGCGGCCTTGTCCCGCAGCTCGATCTCCTCGTGGGCGGCGATCTCCCCGGAGATGCGGCCGATCCCGACCACGGAGATGGGTCCGTCCGGGTCCCGCGGCGCGTCCGAGAACGCGGCCTGCCCCACCTCGTAGACCCGCTGCGGCAGGTGCAGCACGATCCCGGCGATCTGCTCCAGCCCGTCGAGCACCGCCCCGGGCACCGCGGTGAGCGGCTGCCGGACGGGAACGGCGGTGGGGCTGATCCCGATGAACCCCACGTCCTCGTAGCGGGGCGCGCCGTCGGGTCCCGTCACGGCGGCCCCGGTGTCGTCGACCACCGGGCGGGAGGTGAGGATCGGGGTGAGCACGGTCCGCACCTCCGTGCCGTCGCGCTCGACCACCACGGGGATCCGCTCCCCGGCGCGGTCGCGGACCCGCGCGGTGAGCTCCTCCCACGTGGTCACGGGGGCCCCGGCGACGGCAGTGACGACGTCCCCGGGACGCAGCCCGGCCGCGTTGGCCGGCGCCTCGGGGTCTCCGGCGCGGCACTCGGCCTGCCCGGCGGCCTGCCGCTCGGCGGGCACCACGCACTCCGAGACCCACGCGACCGTCGTGGTCGGCGTCGCGGTGCCGAACCCGGTGAGCAGCACGGCGAGGCACACGTTGCCCAGCAGCAGGTTCATCACGGGCCCGCCGAGCATGATCACGATCCGCTTCCACACGGGCAGGCGGTAGAAGACGCGGTCCTCGTCCCCGGGGGCCAGCTGCACGGCGGAGGCGCTGCGGGCCTCGGCGGCGAGCTGCTGGAGCACCCCGGTGCCGGCGGTCCGCGCCGTGCTCCCCGACCGGGCGGGCGGATACATCCCGACCATGGAGATGTAGCCGCCCAGCGGCACGGCCTTGAGCCCGTACTCGGTCTCCCCGCGGCGACGCGAGAACACGGTGCGGCCGAAGCCGACCATGTACTGGGTGACCCGCACGCCGAAGAGCTTGGCGGGGACCAGGTGGCCGAGCTCGTGCAGGGCGATCGAGGCCGCGATGGCCACGGCGGCGAGCAGCACGCCCACGAGGAACAGGACCACGCCCATCCGGGGACCTCCGGGGATCGTCGGGTCGTCCCCGGCGGTCGCCGGGGACGGCAGGGGCCGCGCGTGCGCGGCGAGGACCAGTGTGCACCACGATCCTGGACGCAGGGTGTCACGCTCCCGCGCACGACGACGGCCGGCCGCCTCCGGGGAGGGACCGGCCGTCGCGGGCACCGCTGCGGCGCCGGGGCGTCAGCGGCGCAGGATGCGCCGCGCCAGCCGGTTGCCCACCAGCTGGACCAGCTGCACGAGGACGACGATCACGGCGACCGCCGCCCACGTGACCTCGTCGTTGAACCGCTGGTAGCCCAGGCGCAGGGCGAAGTCGCCCAGTCCCCCGGCGCCGATGGCCCCGGCCATCGCGGACATGTCCGTGATGCCGATGACCAGGAAGGTGTAGCCGAGCACCAGGGGCCCGAGCGCCTCGGGCAGGATCACGGTGGTGATGATCCTCCCGCGCGAGACGCCCATCGAGCGGGCCGCCTCCACCACCCCGGGGTCCACGCTCATCAGGTTCTGCTCGACGATGCGCGCGACCGCGAACATCGCCCCGATGGTCATCGCGAAGATCGCCGCGTTGGGGCCCAGACGGGTCCCGACGACCTGCTGCGTCAGCGGCCCGAGTGCCGCCAGAAGGATGATGAAGGGGATCGGCCGGACGAAGTTCACGACGAGGTTGAGCCCCTCGTGCACCACGCGGTTCTCCAGGATGTTGCCCCGGCGGGTCACGTAGAGCCCCACGCCCACGAGCATCCCGAGCAGCCCGGCGAGCACGAGGGTGACGGACACCATGTAGAGGGTCTCCCCGAGCGCGGAGAGCAGCTCGGGACCCAGGACGGACCAGTCGTTCACGCGGCCACCTCTCTCAGGCTCGTGATGCGGGACAGCTCGTCGACCACGGCCTGCACGGCCGCGTCCTCGCCGGTCAGCTCGAAGGTCAGGGACCCGAAGGACTGCTCCTGGAGCACGCTGATCCCGCCGTAGGCGATGGTGAAGCGGACCCCGCGGGCGGCGCCGTCGGAGAGCACACCGCCGATGTCCACGCCGTCGCCGACGTCCACGATCACCAGGCGCCCGCGGTGCGCCCGGCGCAGCCGCTCGACCTCGCGCTCGTCCGGCACCGAGTGCAGGACGGAGGAGACGAAGCGGCGTGCGGTCTCGGTGCGGGGCCGGGCGAAGATGTCCACCGTCGAGCCGTGCTCCACGACCTTGCCGTCCTGCATCACGGCGACGCGGTCGGCGATCGCCCGGACCACGTCCATCTCGTGGGTGATGATCACGATCGTGATGCCCAGCTCCCGGTTGACCCGCTGCAGCACCTGCAGCACCTCCTGGGTGGTCTCCGGGTCGAGGGCGCTGGTCGACTCGTCGGCCAGGAGCAGCTTGGGGCTGGTCGCCAGGGCACGGGCGATGCCCACGCGCTGCTTCTGCCCGCCGGAGAGCTGCTCCGGGTAGTTCCCGGCGCGCGCGGACAGGCCCACGAACTCCAGCAGCTCGGCGACCCGGGCCCGCCGCTTCTCCTTCGGCCAGCCGGCCCGCTTGAGCGGGTACTCGACGTTGCCGGCCACGGTCCGGGACGTGAACAGGTTGAACTGCTGAAAGATCATCCCGATCTCCTGCCGGACGGGCGCGAGCTCGGTCTCCTTGCGCCCGGCGACCTCGAAGCCCTCCACGGTCAAGGACCCCGAGGAGACGGGCTCGAGCCCGTTGATCAGCCGTACCAGGGTGGATTTGCCCGCCCCGGAGTAGCCGATCACGCCGAAGATCTCGCCGCGGTGGACGTCGAGGCTGACGTCGTCGACGGCCAGCACCTCACGCGCGGCCCGGCCGGAGCCGGTGCGGAAGGACTTCGAGACGTTGCGGAAGGAGACGAGCACCTCGTCCGGGCGCCCGCGTGCGGACGGCACCGCAGCGCTCACTGCCCCTGGTCCTTCAGCTCCTGCTGGTAGCGCGCGGTCAGCTCCTGCAGCTCCTCCGGCTCCAGCTGCAGCGGCACGGCCGTGTCCTTGGTCTCCTCCATCTCGGCGTCGATGACGGACTGCTCGTGGTAGAGGTCCGCCACCTGCCGGAGGGTCTCGTCGTCGGCCAGCTCCTCGGTGGTGGTGAAGAGGTTGACATAGGCGCGGGAGCCCTCCGCCTCGGGGTCGTCCTGGGCCAGGGCGGACTTCGGGTCGATGTCCGCGCGGGCGAGGAAGTCGTTGTTGATCACCGAACCTGCCACCGAGTCCATGGAGAGCACCGTCTGCTCGGCCGACACGGGGGTGACCCGCACCGTGGAGGCCTCGGTGTCGACGTCGAGCTCGGTCGGGATGAGGGTGTCGCCCTTCAGCTCCACGAGACCGGCCGACTCGAGCACGAGCAGGGCCCGGGACAGGTTCACGGCGTCGTTCGGGACGGCGATCTCGTCGCCCTTCTGGAACTGGTCCACGGAGTCGTACTCGTTGGAGTACAGGCCCAGCGGGTAGATCGACGTCGAGCCGATCGGGGTGATGGAGCCCCCGGCGGAGTTGTTGTAGTCGGCGAGGAAGGGAACGTGCTGGAACCAGGTCATGTCCACGTCGCCGGACTCGGTGGCCGGGTTGGGCTGGTTGTAGTCCGAGAAGTCGACGTACTCGACGGTGATGCCCTGTTCCTCGGCCAGCCGCTTGAGAGCGTCGTGCGTCGGGTGCGAGCCGACGACGCCGATGCTCACCTTGCCGTCGGCCAGGGCGCCCTCGCCGGCCTGGTCGGAGCCGCCGCAGGCGGTGAGGGTGAGGCCGAGGGTGGTGGCCAGGGCGAGGAAGGTGAGGCGCTGCGATCGCATGTCGTGCCTTTCCGTGGGTCCAGGAGGTCGGGAGTCTCCACCAGTCCCACCAGGACCGACGGCCACGGTCGAGGGCACGCCGGAGGGCGCGTCCGCGGTCGAACCGTACTTGCCGCCGGCCCACGATGGCCGGTGCCGGATGGTTCACCTGGGGCACCCCACTACGGGAGAGGGTTGCCGCCCAGCAAGCCAGGGCTGCGCGCTGGGACTCGTCATCCGCCCGACAGACTAGCACGTGCGCCGGGTCCGGCCCGGTCAGCGGGCGAGGACCTCCTGCGCCCGCCGCCGGGCCCAGCGCTCGGCCTCCAGGACGGCGCCGAGGTCCAGGACGCCGCCGTCCTGGTGCTCGCCCAGCACCGTCTCCACCGTGTCCACGATCGCCGGGAACCGGATCCGCCCGTCATGGAAGGCGTGCACCGCCTCCTCGTTGGCGGCGTTGAACACCGCCGGGTGGGTGCCCCCGCGCTCCCCCGCGGCCTTGATGAGCTCGACGGCGGGGAACGCGTCCCGGTCCAGCGGCTCGAAGGTCCACTCGGTGGCGCGGGTCCAGTCGCACGCGGCGGCGGCGCCGGGCACCCGGTGCGGCCAGGCGAGACCGAGGGCGATGGGCAGGCGCATGTCCGGCGGCGAGGCCTGCGCCAGCGTCGACCCGTCCACGAACTGGACCATGGAGTGCACCACCGACTGGGGGTGGACGACCACGTCGATGCGCTCGAGGGGAATGTCGAAGAGCAGGTGGGCCTCGAGCACCTCCAGGGCCTTGTTCACCATGGAGGCCGAGTTGGTGGTGACCATCACGCCCATGTCCCAGGTGGGGTGGCGCAACGCCTCGCGCGGGGTGACCGCCTCCAGCTCCGCCCGGGTGCGGCCGCGGAACGGCCCGCCCGAGGCCGTCAGGACGAGCCGGTCCACCTCGGCGGCGCTGCCGCCGCGCAGCGCCTGCGCCAGGGCGGAGTGCTCGGAGTCCACCGGGATCAGCGCGTCCGGGCGGCCCGAGGCCGCCGCCGCCTCCTTCACCAGCGCTCCTCCGGCGATCAGCGACTCCTTGTTGGCCAGCGCCAGCCGGTGCCCGGCCCGCAGTGCCGCCAGGGTGGGGGCGAGGCCGATCGAGCCGGTGATCCCGTTGAGCACGAGGTCGGCCTCGGGGTGCGCCGCGGCCGCCGTGGCGGCCTCGGGACCGTGCAGGATCTCGGGCCGGTAGTCCCCGGCGCCGGCGGCCGCGGCGCGCTCGCCGATCCGCCGGGCCAGCTCCTGGGCGTCCTCACCGCTGCCGCTCGTCGCCACCACGGCGGCGCGGGTCTCCACGGCCTGCTCCGCCAGCAGCGGCAGACGGCCCCGGCCGGCCGCGAGGGCCACCACGCGGAACGGCGCCCCGCCGTCGAGCCGGTTCGCCGCGCGCACGACGTCGAGCGCCTGGGTGCCGATCGACCCGGTCGACCCGAGCACGACGATCCGGCGGGGGCCGGCGGCGGCCAGCGCGCGCAGCTCGGGCGTCGGCTCGGAGGTCGGCTCGGGGGTCGTTTGGGGGCGGGGCGCGGCGGAGGGGGAGCTCATGGCCCCAGTATCCCCCAGCCGGACCGGCGCCCTGCCGCGGCGGGTCCGGACGGACCGAGGCCCCGGTCACCGTTTCCGGTGGCCGGGGCCTCGGGTTCCGCTGAGGGTGCGGATCAGTGCGTGCGGCCCTTGCGGCCGGTGAGCGCACCGTAGATGAAGAGCACGATGAGCGCTCCCACGACGGCGGTGATGATCGTGCCGATGTCGAACACGGACTCGAGGCTGCCGATGCCGATCAGCGAGCCCAGGAAGCCTCCGAGGAGGGCGCCGATGATGCCGAGCACGATCGTGACGATGATGCCGCCACCCTGGTTGCCCGGCATGATGAGCTTGGCGAGGGCGCCCGCGATGAGACCGAGGACGATCCAGCTGATGATTCCCATGATTGCTCCTTATCCGTCCCGGGAGGGACCTTCATTGTAAGCAACCGGCGAGTTTCCCAGGAATACCCTGGGCCGGCTTCTGCGCTCACCCTACCGGACTGTCAGCCCTCTGTCTTTTCCCGTTCGCGAATTCCAGGTGTGTCGACGGGATCGGCTCCGGCCCGCCCGGAGCCGGAGCTTCGGGCGGGCCGGGAGTCCTCCCAGGTCGGAGCGGGAACGCCGTCAGTGCGCGACGGGCTTCTCCGCACCGATGCCTGTGAGCGAACGCACTTCCATCTCGGACTGCTTGACCGGGTCCTCCAGGCGCCGCTCCGTCATGGAACCGATGAAGCCGAGGAGGAAGGACGCCGGGATGGACACGATGCCCGGGTTCTGCAGCGGGAACCAGGCGAAGTCGGCCGTGGGGATCATGGAGGTCTCGGCCCCGGACATCACCGGGGAGAAGACGATCAGGACCACCGAGAGGATCAGGCCGCCGTACATGGACCAGACCGCGCCGCGGGTGGTGAACCGCCGCCAGTACAGCGAGTACAGGATGGTCGGCAGGTTCGCCGAGGCCGCCACGGCGAAGGCGAGCGCCACGAGGAACGCGACGTTCTGGCCCTGCGCCCCGATCCCGCCCGCGATGGAGACGATGCCGATGACCACCACGGTGGTCTTGGCGACGCGCAGCTCCTGGCGGGGGTCGGAGTTCCCCTTCTTGATCACGCTGGTGTAGATGTCGTGGGCGAACGAGGCCGAGGCCGTGATGGCCAGGCCGGCGACGACCGCGAGGATCGTGGCGAACGCCACGGCAGCGATGATGCCCATGAGCAGCGAGCCGCCGAGCTCGAAGGCCAGCAGCGGGGCCGCGGAGTTCACGCCGCCCGGGGCCGCCTGGATCCGCTCGGCGCCGATGAGGGCCGCCGCGCCGAAGCCCAGGACGAGGGTGAAGAGGTAGAACAGGCCGATCAGCCCGATCGCCCAGACCACCGAGGTGCGGGCCTCCTTGGCGGTGGGCACGGTGTAGAAGCGCATCAGCACGTGGGGCAGGCCGGCGGCGCCGAAGACCAGGGCCAGCCCCAGGGAGATGAAGTCCAGCTTGCTGGTCTCGCTGACCCCGTAGCGCAGACCCGGCTCGAGGATCGCGGGGTTGCCGGAGACGGCGACCGCGTCGCCCAGCAGGGAGGAGAGGTTGAAGCCGTAGAGCGCCAGGATCCAGACGGTCATCACCGCCACGCCGGAGACGAGGAGCACGGCCTTGATGATCTGCACGTAGGTGGTGCCCTTCATCCCGCCCACGAGCACGTAGACGATCATGAGCACGCCCACGACGACGATGACGAGGGACTGTCCCGTCCGCGAGCTGATGCCCAGCAGCAGGGACACCAGCGCTCCGGCGCCGGCCATCTGGGCCAGCAGGTAGAACGCGGACACCGCGAGGGTGGAGATCGACGCCGCCACGCGCACCGGGCGCTGGCGCAGCCGGAAGGACAGGACGTCGGCCATCGTGAACTTCCCGGTGTTGCGCAGGAGCTCGGCGATGAGCAGCAGAGCCACCAGCCAGGCCACGAGGAAGCCGATGGAGTAGAGGAACCCGTCGTAGCCCTGGACGGCGATCGCGCCGACGATGCCCAGGAAGGACGCCGCCGAGAGGTAGTCGCCGGCGATCGCCAGACCGTTCTGCGTCCCGCTGAACCCGCGGCCGCCGGCGTAGTAGTCGGCCGCCGTGGCCGTGGACTTGGAGGCCCGCAGCACGATCACCATGGTGACGACGACGAAGGCCCCGAAGATGGAGATGTTGATCCAGGGCGTGCCGACCGTTTCCGTGGTGGCGGTCGCCATGGGCGCGAGCGCGGTGGGGAGGTGGTGCATCGGTCAGTTCTCCTGTCCGTGGACGCCGCGGGTGCTCCCGAGGCTGGGCTCGAGGCGCTCCCGGATGGCCGTGGCCTTCGGGTCCAGCTTGCGGTTGGCGAAGGACACGTAGGCGCCCGTGATCGCGAAGGTGGTGACGAACTGGAGCAGCCCCAGGATCACGCCCAGGTTGACGTTGCCGACCACCCGGATGGCGAAGAGCTGCGGGACGTACATGGCGAGCACCACGTACAGCAGGTACCAGACCAGGAAGGCGACGGCGAGCGGGAAGACGAAGCCGCGGTGGGTCTTCCGCAACTCCTGGAACTCGGGCGACCGCTGGGCCGCGGGGAAGTCGACGTCGGCGACGAGGTCGTCGGCGTCGATGGGTGGCTGGGTGGACATGGGCTACCTCCTCATGTGATGCGGACCACACTAGGCCGTTGTATGCAGAGGGGCAAGACGAAGCACCGGGAATTCCCAGTTTGGGGCAAGAATGTGACACGGAGAGTGCATTCTGGACGATTAGAGTCCAAGGCTGTATACACAGCCGCCGGAGGCGGTCGGGTCAGCGCAGCGCCAGCAGGAGCTGGACCGCGCGGTCCAGGAAGGCGTCCACCTGCTGCTCCTCGTAGCTGCGCTCGCCGTGCGCGGGCGGGAAGACGGCCCCGCGCAGCTCGGCCGGGTCCAGCGGGCCGGAGTCCGTCAGCCGGGCGCCGAGGCGCTCGCACAGGACGTCGACGTGGGCGGCGGAGTAGCCTTGCGCCCGGGACCGCCGGGGGTGCCGGAAGCGCTGGGCGCGCGGCCGCTCGATCCGCCCGCGCAGTAGTACGGTCAGGGCCTCGACGTGCTGCTGCCAGGCCTCGGGCCCGCGCAGGCACAGGACCTGCTCGCGCTCGGCGGCGGCGAGGGCGTCCTCGGCGGTGTCCAGGACCTCGTCGACGGCCTCCGGCCGGTAGCCGCCCCGCGCCCCGGAGAACACGGTCGCGCGCACGTGCGTGCTGAGCAGCGGGGCGCGCCCCTCCAGCGGGGAGGGACCGGGCCCCTCCAGGGCCTCCCGCACGCGGGCGAGGAAGGCGTCCACCTCGGCGACGTCGTAGCCCTGGGCGCCCTCGGGGGAGCGCGGGATGCGGGGCACCGGGAAGCGGGCTGCGGAGTGCTCGGCGGCCATGGGCGGGTGGTCCTGGGCGGCCCGGTCAGGCGCCCGTGGCGAACAGCGCGAAGAGCAGGTATCCGGCGGGGACGGCGAAGAGGATGGAGTCGATCCGGTCCATCACGCCCCCGTGACCGGGCAGCAGCGTGCCCATGTCCTTGATCCCCAGCTCGCGCTTGACCATGGACTCGGAGAAGTCGCCGAGGGTGGCGGCCAGCACGAGGGCCACGGCCAGGACGGCGCCCTGCCACCAGGCGTGGTCGAGCAGCAGCACGGCGCACAGGATGCCGATCAGCACGGAGCCGCCCAATGAGCCGGCGAAGCCCTCCCAGGACTTCTTCGGGCTGATCCTCGGGGCCATGGGGTGGCGGCCCCAGACCACCCCCACGGCGTAGCCGCACGTGTCCGAGCCGACGGCCAGCAGGATGACGGTGAGCACCTTCAGGGCCCCGGCGTCCGTGTGGTAGAGCAGCAGGGCGATGCTGAGCAGGAACCCGACCCAGACGAGGGCGAAGACCGAGCCCATGATGGACAGGATCATCCCGTTCCGGTCGCCCAGCGCCCGCCACACGATCACCAGGGTCAGGCCCACGACCACGGCCATCATGAGGGCCTCTCCCCCGCCGGCGAACGCGGCGAGGGGCATGAGCACCCCGGCGGTGACCGCCGGGACGCGCGGGATGGAGATGCCGCGGTAGCGCAGCGACCGCCCGACCTCCCAGACCCCGATCCCGGCGGCCGCGCCGGCGAGCAGGGCGAGCACGACGGGCTGGAAGAACAGGCCCACGAGCAGGGTCCCGATGAGCACCACGGCGACGCCCACGGCGGCCGGCAGGTTCCGTCCGGCACGGGAGGGAGCGGTGTGCCGCCGCTCCCGGCGGCCCGGCGCCGCCGCCGCGTCCCGGGTGCCGGGGGCACGAGAGGGGAAGGCCTCCCCGGCGGGTCCCGGGGAAGCCTTCAGCTCCTGGTGCGGGCGTCGCGGGTCCGGCATCAGACCTGCAACAGCTCCGCTTCCTTGTTCTTGAGCATCTCGTCGATCTGCTCGATGTGCTTCTTGGTCACGGCGTCGAGGTCCTTCTCGGCGCGCTTGCCCTCGTCCTCGCCGATGTCGCCGTCCTTGACGGTCTTCTCGATCTGGTCCTTGGCGTGCCGGCGGATGTTGCGCACCGACACCCGGGCCTCCTCGGCCTTGTGCCCGACGATCTTCACGTACTCCTTGCGGCGCTCCTGGGTCAGCTCCGGCATGACCACCCGGATGACGTTGCCGTCGTTGGCCGGGTTGGCCCCGATGTCCGAGTTGCGCAGCGCCTTCTCGATGTCGGTCAGGGCCGAGCGGTCGTAGGGGGTGATGAGCAGGGTGCGGGCCTCGGGGTTCTGGAAGGAGGCGAGCTGCTGCAGGGGGGTGGGCGTGCCGTAGTACTCGACGAGGACGCTGGAGAAGAGGGAGGGGTTGGCCCGGCCCGTGCGGATGCCGGCGAAGTCCTCCTTGGCGCCGTCCACGGCCTTGCCCATCTTGGTCTTCGCTTCGGACAGGATGTCTGAGATCACGTAGGAGCTCCTTCGTCGGGTCGCACGGAGTCCTCCGCGCGGGGTCGGTTCCGCCGGGGACGGCGCCGCAGGCGCCCGTCCCGGGCATGCTGGCCCCAGTCTAGCGCCGGGCCGCCGGGGGCCGGATCAGGCGGTGACCAGGGTGCCGATCTGCTCCCCGAGGAGCGCGCGGGTGACGTTGCCCTCCCCCTGCATGCCGAACACGCGCATCGTCACGTCGTTGTCGCGGCACAGGCTGAAGGCCGTCTGGTCCATCACGCGGATGTCGCGGGCCAGGGCCTCGTCGTAGGTCAGCGCGGACAGCCGCTGGGCGTCCGGGTTCGTGCGCGGGTCGGCCGTGTAGACGCCGTCGACCCCGTTCTTGGCCATCAGCACCTCGTCCGCGTGCACCTCGAGGGCGCGCTGGGCGGCGACGGTGTCGGTGGAGAAGTAGGGCAGCCCGGCCCCGGCGCCGAAGATCACGACGCGGTCCTTCTCCATGTGGCGGATGGCGCGCCGCGGGATGTACGCCTCGGCGACCTGCTCCATCTTGATCGCGGACTGCACCCGCGTGTCGACCCCGCACTGCTCGAGGAAGTCCTGCAGGGCCAGGCAGTTCATGACGGTGCCGAGCATCCCCATGTAGTCGGCCCGGGAGCGGTCCATGCCGGCCTGGGAGAGCTCCGCGCCGCGGAAGAAGTTGCCGCCGCCGACGACGATAGCGGTCTCAACCCGGCCGACCGTCGCCGCGATCTGCTCGGCGATGTCGCGGATCACGCGGGTGTCCACGCCGATGGATCCGCCGCCGAAGACCTCGCCCGAGAGCTTCAGCAGGACCCGGCGCCGCGTGGGGGTGACCCGCGGGCCACGGCTCAGGCGGAGGGCCTCGTCCTGGATCTCGGACGCTGAAGTGGTGGGCATGGTTCCTCCCGGCGACGACGGTGCTGCTGGACGGGCACGGTCCCGCGAGGGTGGGGTGGAGCGGGCCCGGGCCTCCCTCAGCATACAGAACACCCGGCTCGCCCTCCGCCGGCACCGGCGGTCACCGGGGCATCGCCGCAGGTGGGAGCGAGTATGACGAAGGGAGGCGACCCTGCGGTGCAGGGTCGCCTCCCTCCGGCGGGACGCCGTGGCGCCCGGACGGGCCCGGTCAGGCGCCGACGCGGAAGCGGGCGAAGGCCGTGGCGGTCGCACCGGCCTCCTCGAGCACCTTGCCGACGGTCTTCTTGGAGTCCTTGGCGAAGTCCTGGTCGAGCAGGACGACGTCCTTGTAGTAGCCCTTCAGGCGGCCGTTGATGATGTTCGGGAGGATCTTCTCCGGCTTGCCCTCGGCGCGGGCGGTCTCCTCGGCCACGCGCTTCTCCGACTCGACGGTCGCGGCGGGCACGTCCTCCTCGGAGAGGAAGGTCGGGGACATCGCGGCGATGTGCACGGCCACGTCGTGGGCGACCTGGTCCGCCTGGGCGCCGGAGGCGGCCAGCAGCACGCCGACCTGGGCCGGGAGGTCCTTGGAGGTCTTGTGCAGGTACACGGCCACGTTCTCGCCCTCGACGCGGGCGAGGCGGCGGACGACGACCTTCTCGCCGAGCAGCGCACCGGTCTCGGTGACCAGCTCGGAGACGGCCTTGCCGTCGGCCTGGGCCTCCATGAGCTCCTCGAGGGAGTTCGCGTCGGCGGCGACGGCGGCCTCGAGGACCTTGTTGCCGAACTCGACGAACGGGGCGGACTTGGCCACGAAGTCGGTCTCGGAGTTGACCTCGACCAGGTAGCCCACGTTGCCCTCGACGCGCGCGGCCACGAGGCCCTCGGCCGTGGCGCGGCCCTCGCGCTTGGTGACGCCCTTCAGGCCCTTGACGCGGATGATCTCCTGGGCCTTCTGCAGGTCGCCGTCGGCCTCGTCGAGGGCCTTCTTGACGTCGAGCATGCCGGCGCCGGTGCGCTCCCGCAGGGCCTTGATCTCAGCGGCGGTGTAGTTCGCCATGTGAACTCCTCACGTAGTCGGTGGTGCCGGCCGGGGCGCGCTGGCGCCCCGGCAGGCGTCCGGTGGAGATGGTGCCCCACCGGGGAAAACGGACGATGAACGGAGACTACTCGGCGGCGGTCTCGGTCTCGGCGGGGGCGACGGCCTCGGTCTCGACGGCGGTCTCGGCCGGCGCCTCGGGGGCGGAGGCCTGCTCGGCGGCGTGCTGCTCGAGCAGCTCGCGCTCCCACTCGGCCATCGGCTCCGCGGCCTGGTCCGCGCCGCCGGACTTCTTGTTGTGGCGCTCCATGAGGCCCTCGGCCACGGCGTCGGCGATCACGCGGGTCAGCAGGTTGACGGAGCGGATCGCGTCGTCGTTGCCCGGGATCGGGAAGGCGACCTCGTCGGGGTCGCAGTTGGTGTCGAGGATCGCGACGACCGGGATGCCCAGCTTCTGGGCCTCGTCCACGGCCAGGTGCTCCTTCTTGGTGTCCACGATCCAGACCAGGGACGGGGCCTTGGTCAGGTTACGGATGCCGCCGAGGGTGCGCTCCAGCTTCTCCTTCTCGCGACGCAGGAGCAGCAGCTCCTTCTTGGTGTACTGCGAGCCGGCGACGTCGTCGAAGTCGATCTCCTCGAGCTCCTTCATGCGCTCGATGCGCTTGGAGACCGTGGTGAAGTTGGTGAGCATGCCGCCCAGCCAGCGGTGGTTCACGTAGGGCATCCCCACGCGGGTGGCCTGCTCGGCGATGGCCTCCTGCGCCTGCTTCTTCGTGCCGACGAACAGGATGGTGCCGCCGTGGGCCACGGTGGTCTTTACGGCCTCGTAGGCGCGGTCGATGAAGGACAGCGACTGCTGGAGGTCGATGATGTAGATGCCGTTGCGCTCGGTGAAGATGAAGCGCTTCATCTTCGGGTTCCAGCGGCGGGTCTGGTGGCCGAAGTGCACGCCGCTGTCGAGGAGCTGGCGCATGGTAACGACGGACATGTCGTCTCCTTGTTCTCGTGCGGGAGGGCGTGCGACGACGCCCGGCCCGCGGGTACGGTTATCGGCTGCGTCCGGTGGACGAGCCCCTGGCGCAGCGGTGAGCGGAACCGAAGAGGCTCCGCTGCCGGGCCGCCGTACCGCACCCCGCCGGGACGGGGAACGCGGACCGGGGCGGCCGGGCCGGGACAGGAGATCCCGGCGGCGCTGCGCGCGAAGTCAGCTGCTCACCACCGCGCCGTCGGAACCGGCGCGGAGCCGGGTCCGGAGTGGTCACGAGGGCGCGCCGCGAGGCGCGCAGAGAGCACACTGCGGGGTCAACTGTACTACACGGGCCCCGTTGCCCCTGCACACCCCCGGCCGCGCACGGGCTTTCACCCGGGGCCGTCCACAAGGCGGCGGGGCGGGCCCCGCGCGCGGCTCCGTCGCCGCCAGGGTGGGGGCATGAGCCCCGTTTCGCCCCGGTTCCGCACGACCCGCCGGCCTCGCTTGCCGATCGCCGTGGTCCTGGCCCTCGTCGCGCTCCTGGCGGGGACACCGCTGCCGGCCTCCGAGGAAAGCGGCTGGGTCTGGCCGCTGGTGCCCCGGCCGGCGGTGGTGGGCGACTGGGCCGCCCCGGCGCAGCGCTGGGGCCGGGGGCACCGCGGCGTGGACCTGGCCGCGGCCCCTGGCGCGGCCGTGCGCTCCCCCGCCGACGGCACCGTGAGCTTCGTGGGTTTCGTGGTGGACCGCCCGGTGCTCACGGTCGACCACGGCGGCGGCCTGCGCTCGAGCTTCGAGCCCGTCGAGTCAGCTCTCGTGCGCGGGGACCGGGTCCGCCGCGGGCAGGTGCTGGGCGTGCTGCGCGGGCGCGACCACTGCGGGGTGGCCGCCTGCCTGCACTGGGGCGTGCGCCGGGGCCGGGACTACCTCAATCCGCTGCAGTTCGTCGGTGCCCTGGAGCCCTCGGTCCTGCTGCCCGTTCCCGAGCGGCCGCACGCGGCGGCTCAGCCGTCCTGGCTGCCCTCGTCCTCGCCGCCCGCGTCCTGGACGTCCTCGAGGCCCTGCTCGACCTCCGCGACCCCCTCCTCGGCGCCCTGCTCGAGGTCCTGCTGGACCTCCTCCGCGCCCTGCTCGACGTCCTGCTGGATCTCCTCGGCGCCGAGGTCGCAGCCGGTCAGCGCGGCGAGCGCGAGCGCCGCGAGGGACAGGGGTCTCCACAGCCTGCGGCGGGTCATCGGAACATCTCCTCGGTCGGTGGTGCGTGCCTCGCAGCACCAGTGCACCACATCCGGCCGCGGCGCGCACCCGCCCGGAGACAGTGGAGCACCCCTCCCACCGGACGGACACGGTGACAGGGGTGCAGGGGTAGGGCCGGTGGGGCTTGAACCCACGACCGAAGGATTATGAGTCCTCTGCTCTGACCAGCTGAGCTACGGCCCCGCGCCGGGCGGGCCGGCGGCGCAGACCACGTTACCGCACCAGGGCACCCAGCCTGGCCCGCAGCCGGCGCGGCCGCCCGCCGCGGTCGTGCCCGGGATCGGGCTGCCCCCCGCGGTAGATCCGCACGAACGTCTCCAGGGTGCGCGGGAAGCTGTGCTGGGCCACCTTGCGCCGGCTCTCCCGCCCCATCCGGGCCCGCTCCTCGGTGGTCGCCCCGAGCACGAGGCCCAGCTTGCAGGACAGGTCGCGGGCGTCCCCGGGACGGAACAGCCAGCCGTTGACCCCGTCCTCGGCCAGGTGCGGCAGGGCCCGGGCGTCGGCCAGGACGACCGGGCGGGACGCCGACATCGCCTCCAGGGTCACCAGCGACTGCAGTTCGGCCGTGCCCGGCTGGCAGAAGACGTCGGCGCGCAGATAGGCGGCGCGCAGCTCCTCGTCGGGGACGTAGCCGAGGAAGTGCACCCGGTCGCCGACACCCAGGGCCAGTGCGAGCTTCTCGAGCCCGGCGCGCTGCTCCCCGTCCCCGGCGAGCTCCAGGTGGGCGCCGAGCTCGGCCGGGAGCAGGGACATGGCCTCGATGAGCACGTCCACGTTCTTCTCCACCGCGAGACGGCCGGTGAACAGGACGGTCGGGCGCGCACCGCGGTGCGCCCGCTCCCCGGCGTGGGGCTCGTAGTCGGAGATCCGGATCCCGTTGGACACGGCGAGCACGGTGTCCGGGAAGCCGTTGCGGACCATGGTCTGCACGGCCAGCGGCGTGGGGGCGGTCACCACGTCGCACCGGCCGAGGACGCGCACCATGTCCCGCCAGGAGACCCTGCGGTAGAGGTCGAGGACCCACTGCGGGAACGGCAGGAAGGGTTCCAGGTTCTCCGGCACGAAGTGGTTGGTGCCCACCGTCCGGATGCCCCGGCGCCGGGCCTCGCGCACGAGCAGCCGGCCCAGGATGTAGTGGCACTGGACGTGCACGACGTCGGGGGCCACCTCGTCGAACACCCGGCGGATCTCCCCCGCCACCTGCCACGGGAAGCAGAGCCGGAAGTACGGGTGGGTGAAGGCCCGGTGGGAGCGCAGCCGGTGCTCCACGACGCCGTCGTCCTCGGCGCGTGCGGACGGCCCGCGGCCGGTCCGGGCGCAGACCACGTGCACCCGGTGCCCCTGATCGTGCAGACCCCGGGCGAGCCGGTGCCCGAACTGCGCGGCCCCGTTGACGTCCGGCGGGTACGTCTCGGCGCCCAGCAGCACGGTCAGGGGGCGGTCGGTGGTCCTGGTCTCGGCGCTCAAGCGTGGCTTCCCGGTCGATGGTCGGCTGGTCGGTCAGGTCCTGCGGGTCACGGCCCCGGCCGGCTCGGTGCGCGCCGGTCCCGGTCCGCGAGCTCGGCACGGCGTGCGAGCACCTCCGGGTGGCACTGGGAGAGCACGGCGACCCCGACTATAGCAACGCCTCCCGCCAGTGCCATGAGTACGCCGGTCAGCACGGAGAAGCCGGGGCCGGCCTCGCCGAGCACCAGCAGCCCCAGGAGGACGCCCACCATCGGGTCGATGACCGTGAGACCGGCGATCACCAGGTCCGGGGGCCCGGCGGCGAAGGCGGTCTGCACGAACCACCCGCCCAGGGCCGCGGCCACCACGGCGGCACCGATCGCGAGCCAGTTGACGTCGTCCAGCGGGGTCCCGGCGCTGCCCTGGATCCGGGTGATGGTCAGCCGGACCAGCACGGCCACGAACCCGTAGAGGATCCCGGCGGCCACCACGTAGAACGTCCCGCCGAGGCCGTGGCGGAACAGCGCCGCGGCGACGCCCAGGACGCAGATGAGGACCACGAGCATGACGACCGCGGTGTGCTCCGCCCATGCCGAGATCCCGTGGGCCGGATCCGTCGCCGCGACCGCACAGGTCACGAAGACCGCGCCCCCGGCGGTGCACAGCCCGATGGCCGCCCAGGTCCTCCGGTTGATCCGCAGCCGCCGGTGACGGGCGTGCAGCAGGGTCGTGATCACCAGGGCGACGACACCGATGGGCTGGACCACCGTCACGGTGGCGAGGCCCAGGGCCGCCACGTTGAGCGCCGTGCCGAGCACGAGCAGACCCAGCCCCAGGAGCCAGCGGTGGTTGCCCAGCAGCGCCATCAGCGCTCGCGGGGTCAGCCGGTCGTGCGTGCGGTCCGCCACGGCGCTGCCCTGCTTCTGCGTGCCGACGGCCAGGCACACGGCGGAGAGCAGCGCGAGGGCCACGGCCAACCACTGGCTCACCACATCCACCGACCTGTGCTCACGCCCGGAATTCTAGCGAGACCCTCCCGGGGCCGTCCGTGTGACGCGTGGCCGCCGGGTGAACGCACGGCGAAGGCCCGGAAGCCGGTGGCTTCCGGGCCTTCGGCCGGTGTGCGCGCCCACGGGGTGTCCGTGGACGCCGTGGTCACCGGAACAGTCTGCGCAGGAAGACGAGGAACGCGCTGCTCGCCACGGCCAGGACGGTGAGCGGCTGCCAGCGCTCCCCCAGGCCGGACTGACGCGAGCCGGACCGGGTCCCGCCGCCCTGGGCCAGGAGGCTCTTGACGTCCTTGGGCGTGGTCCGGACCGTGCGGCTGGTGCGGTCCACGAAGCCCTTGGTCGTGGACTGGATGGTCTCGGCGCGGCCCTGGACGTCGTCACGCAGCGTCTTGAGGTGCTCGCGGCGCAGCTTGAGCCGGTGCCGCAGCTGCTCCTCGGTCGGCGCCGGGGGCTTCTGGCGGGCCGGGTCCTGGGCCGTCTCGCGCTGCTCCTGCTCCTTGCGCTCGCGGGCCAGCTGCTCCTCGCGCTGGACGCGGCCCTCGGTGTAGGCGGAGCCCTCCTTGACCACCCCGAGGTCGTACTTGAGCCCGAAGACGGCCTTGCGCGGGACGAGCGGCAGGGCCTTCTTGATCGTGGCCACTCCGATGAGCGCCGCGATCACCAGGATGATCAGGAACAGCACGCCCAGCAGCAGGGCCGCCAGCCACGCCGGCATCACCTGCGCCAGGCCGGCGATGGCGGCGCCGACGAGCGCGATGGTGGCCAGCAGCAGGAAGACCAGGCCGACGACGACGAAGGCCGCGCCCTTCCCGAGCGTCTTGGCCTTCTCCGTGAGCTCGATCTTCGCGAGCTGCGCCTCGTCCTTGAGCTGCTTGGGCAGCAGGCGGCCGAAGACCTTGACGACATCCAGGATTGACGCCGTCCCGGGGTCGGTGCGCTCCGCCCCCGCTCCCGAGGTGCCGCCCGTGCTGGGGCCTACCGAATGACTCATGCCCGCCTCCGTTGATGATGAGAAAAAGTACGTGGACTGAGCACCAAGCTACCATCGGGCCGCCCGCCGGAGGGCGCGCACGGGGTCGGCAGGCCTCCAGGCACCGGGCACGGTCGAGGGGCCCGACCGGTCCCCCGGCCCGGCGGCGCCGAACAGCGCGGAGACCTCTCCGCAGCGCGCCCGTCCGCCGAGGGGCCCACAGCCGCAGACCCGCGCTGTCCCGCAAAGAGCGGGCATCACAGAAGCCATTCCATGCGGCTGAATGGGAAGTGCGCAGTGTCGTGCTCTTTTGGAAGGAACCCCGCCATGACCGTCGTCACCCGCACCGCCCGTACCGCCGCGACCCCGGTGCGCGACGACGTCCTGCGCTCCCTGTCCGCCCGGGGCATCGCCGTCTCCAGCGCGGACATGCTCTCCGAGGGCCGGGAGTGGTCCGTGGTGGTCTCCGGCCGTCCGGCCGACCTGACGGAGACGGAGGTCCGGATCGCCGTGTGGAACACCGTGCTCAACCACACGGCCGTCCACGGGCTGCCCGAGCCGATCGACGGGGTCCGGATCCGCCTCGACGGCTGACACGGAGGCGGGGCGTCCTCCGCCGCTGCCGGGCCGGCGCGCCCTACAGTGTGCAGTACGTGCCTCGCCCCCCGCCCCTGCAGGAGTACTCCGTGCGCAAGAAGACCCCCCTCGCCGCCCTGGTCCTCGCCACCGGCCTTGCCCTGACCGCCTGCTCCGACGACGCCGGGGAACCGGGGGACGGGTCGTCCTCCTCCAGCGCCCCGGCCGCGTCGCCGTCCGCATCCGCCACGGCCTCCGAGGCCCCTGAGGCGTCGGAGCCCTCGGAGGAAGCGACCGCCCCGGCCCCCGAGCCGGAACCGACCCAGGTCGGGCCCGCAGACAACCCCCCAGCGGACCCGGTGGCGACGGATCCGCTGGCGGCGTTCACGGGCACGGACGCCGGCGCCCGGTTCGCCGGGGCGCTCACCGGCATCGACATCCTGGGCGGGGTCGGCGGGGGGCCTACGGTGCACCGGCTGAGCACGAACCTCTACGACCCCGGGGTCGCCGTGGACCTCTGCGAGAGCTACCGCACGGAGATGGGCATCGACCGCCAGCAGGTCGACGTCGTGGACTCCCTCGGCCAGTACCTCGCCAGCAACAGCGCCGATCCGGCGACCTGCGCCACCGCACCGGGCGCCAACCCCGGCCCCGGGGCGATCCCGGACCAGGACTTCACCTACGACGAGGCCTACGCCGCTTGGCAGTCCGGGATGCCCTACTACGACGCCTTCTGCCTGAACTACACCCCCGTCACCGACGCCGGGGTCTCCCAGTGCGAGGGCATCGAGGCCGGCACCGTCAACGCCGTCACCGGCGAGTACATCGGCGGCTGAGCTACCGTCGCGCCGGGCTCGACACCGGCCCCGGGCGCTGGCCGAGGACCCGGCCGAACGTCCGGCCCGGCTCAGCCCGTGCAGGAGATGTCCACCAGGCCGGGACGGATGATGCTGCCCACCGCGACGAGCGACTCGGTGTACCCGCGGGTGGTGCCGTCGGTAGAGGAGCAGGTCGTCGTGGAGCTGAGCCGGCCCATCTGGTCGTCCCAGAACCACGGATCGACGTACTCCTCGTGGACCATGACGGAGTGGTGGGTGCCGGTCTCCGTGTAGTAGACCCCGTCCATGGTGTACCCCTCCGAGGTGTGGGTGCCCTTGTCCTGATTGATCTGCCCACCGGTGGGCAGCACCACCCGCAGAGCCCGGCGCTCCATGGTTGCGCACAGCCTGTTGTCCAGCATGTCGTCGTAGCATTTCTCGATGCTGTACGTCTGCGCGCCATCGGTCACTGCCCCGGCCGCGTGCGCCGGCAGGGACCCGGCCACCGCCAGACCCGCCGCCCCCAGGTCCACCATGGCGAGTCGCCACCCTCGTGCACCCCGGTCCGCCTCCGTGCGTCTTCCACCGCGCGAACCGCACGGTCACCGACCCGCAGCCTCTGGCATTAGCAGAAGCGAAGATCGTGCATCCCCGTTGTGGGTGCAGACAACGGCCGCTACAGAACCGTTATCCGCGGGACTTGGACCTGGTCTCAATACGAATTCTGCAGCTGACGTCTCCTGAGTGCCGACGGAGCGAGGGCGTCTGGTCAGGAGTCGGTCCGTCCGGTAAAGGCGGGACACATAAGCCTGATTCGCGAGCGAGCAACGTGGAGGGTCTCTTCGGCAGACGGGCGGTATCGCACATGGCGGCCATCTCGCGGCACACGACTAGCCGTGACGGATTCTCTTGGGCTGTTTCGTGCTGGTCCTGGGTGGGGTCGCGACGGCCTTCACTCGGCCGGCCTTCAGCGCGCTGCCGCCTGGGGACCGAGTCTGGGGATGGATCTTCCTGGCCCTCGTGGCAGCAACCATGCTCATGGGCGTGTGGCTGCTGGTGGGCCGGTGGCGCGGTAAGCCTCTGGTGCTGTCGGAGCATCCTTGGCGCTTGGGGCTCTTCGTTGCGATGGCGTTGTTCTATCTCACCGCGTTCGTGGTGCTCGCCCGCCCCGTCCCCGGTGGGGGGAGGACGTGGGCCCAGTGGTCCTTCCCGGGTGTGCCGCCTCATTGGTGGGCCTTGCGGTGTGTGCGTTGTTCGTGCCTGCCGATTCCGAGGCGCCGCGACGGAAGGGACCGCTGCGTTTCACTCCTGCCGGGCGGAGGAAGGCGCACAGGCTCTGGCTGCTGGTGGGTGCTGGCAGCGTGACACTCATCCTGGCGGGCCTAGGCCTGGGGCACTGGGTGCACCCCTGGTTCGCCGAGACCTTCCTCGGGCCGGGCATCCTGGGCGTGGGTGTGACCGCGGTGATGGCGCTCGGGGTCAGCAGGGCGGCGCCCGTGGACGAGGAGGACGCGTCGACCTCAGCATCCGGGGAGGCGGTGAAAGAGCGGGGCAGCTGATCCTCAGACAGGGGGGTCCTGGTGCAGTCGTCTCAGGTTGGTGAGCGTGGTCGCCAGCAGCAACAGAGGGACCAGCGTGGCCTCGGTGCGGTCGTAGCGGATCCCCAGGCGCTTGAAGCGCAGCAGCCAGGAGATCGTGCGCTCCACCGCCCAGCGGTGCCGACCCAGGTGGGTCTTGTCCTCGATCTCCCGCCGGGCAATGCGCACCTTGATGCCGCGACGGTGCAGGTAGCGCCGGCACCTCGGGTAGTCGTAACCCTTGTCCGCGTGCAGCTTCTCCGGACGCCGCCGAGGGGCGGCCGAGGAGTCCTCGGCGACCGCACACCCCCGGGTTGGTCTCCAGCAGTGGTTCGAAGAGTCGACTGTCGTGGACGTTTGCCGCCGAAGCCAGCACGTGCAACGGCAGGCCCTGGGCGTCGGTGAGCAGGTGGTACTTCGTCCCCGGCTTCCCGCGGTCAGTGGGGTTCGGGCCAGTCAGCTCCCCCTTTGGCCCGCACCGACACCGCGTCGATGCTGGCCCGCGACCAGTCCAAGAACTGCGCTTCGGCGAGCTTCTCGAGCAGGGTGCGATGCAGCATCGCCCAGACCCCGGCCTCCCGCCAAGCCCGCGGTCGACGCCAGGCGGTGTGCCCAGACCCGCAGCCCAACGCCAGGGGCAGATCCCGCCACCGGCACCCGGTGTGCAGCACGAACAGGATGCACTTCACAGCGGCCCGGTCATCGATCTGCGGCCTGCCACCGGGACCTCGAGGCCGTGGTGGCGGTGGGAGCAACCGAGCAATGAGTTCCCACAGCTGGTCATCGACCATCCACTGCTGCTTCCTCGTGGCCATGCCGGCACTCTCAGCGAAGCACGCCCACCCGAACAGCGACCGGCCAGATTCCGAGGCCAGATCCTAATGGAACGTCCTGCCCTCAAAGATGAACACCAACTCACTCACCTTGTAAGCCCGCACGTCGGGATCACCGAGGCGGAGCCGGGTGCCGGGATCCTCTCCTGCTGGAGAGGTCACCGGGACGGTTCAGCGGCATCGCCGTCCTGGGTGGCGCCCGTTGATCCGGGTGCGTGAAGGGTGCCCCACCGGTTGGACCGGTGGGGCACCCCGGCTGCACTTGCTGCCTCCTGTCACCCCGGAGAGCAGCTACCGTCGCTCGGCGTGCACGATATCGGGATCAGGAGTGACGCTCCTTGTCCCAGTCCTTGCCGTCGTGGTCCTTGCCGTCGTGGTCCTTGCCGTCGTGGTCCCTGCCGTCGTGGTCCCTGCCGTCGTGGTCCTTGCCGTCGTGGTCCTTGTCCCAGTCCTTGCCGTCGTGGTCCTTGCCGTCGTGGTCCTTGTCCCAGTCCTTGCCGTCCCGGTCGGAGGATGGCTTGTGGTGACCGTTGCGGTCCTTGCCGTCCTTGTCGTAGCCGTCGCGGTTATAGCCGTCGCGGTCGTAGCCCTTCTTGCTGTAGCCCTCACGGTCGTAGCCGTCGCGGTCGTAGCCCTTCTTGCTGTAGCCCTCACGGTCGTAGCCGTCGCGGTCATAGCCCTTCTTGTTGTACCCGTCGCGGTCGTACCCGTCCTTGTCGTACCCGTGGCGGTCGTAGCCGGCCTTGTCGTAGCGGCTCTTGCCCTCCTTGTGCGCGCCCTTGTCCCGGTCCTTGTGCTCGACCTGGTGGTACCCCGAGCCATTGCGATGATCACTGCCGTTGGAGTGAGCGGCGGCGGGGCTCGCCAGTGAGCCCAGCGTCAGCGCCCCGGCCACGGCGGATGTCATCAGCGTCTTCTTCAGGTTCATTCTTGTTCCCCCAAGATGATTTTCGATGCGAAGTATGATGATCTGAATACAGATTCATCTTGTCGGTCCAACTTCGGACCCACCTTTACGAAGGCAATTTCACCGTAGGCAGGCTCCTCATAGTGGTTCAAGGGCGATTGCAAGATGAGGGCCAGATTCAGGATGTGACGTGCATCATGCACTTGCATTGGAACCCCGGAGTGATTGGATGTATGGGCTCCTGATCCTCAATGGCGGGGCGGGCTTTGTCGTGCCGTATCCGCTCGAGGGGTAGGACACGGTGCGTCGCATTTCCGGCACGCTGGTGCCGTTCTGGTTGGGTGGGTGCATGAGCAAACGACACGGTGGTCAGGCCGGCCTGGCGGTGACCCTCGCACTGCTGATCGGGCTGGGGGTCTCCGCCTGCTCGGACGAGGCTCCGCAGGAACCGTCACCGGTCCCGTCCTCCAGCGCTACGGGGACTCCCGCGCCTGTCCCTTCCCCGGGCGAGGGCGTATCCCTGCCCCCGGCCGGGGCGGCCTTCGACTACCAGCTCGGCGGCGCCTACGAGCCGCCCCCGGGCGTGGAGGTGGTCGTGCGCGACAGCACGGCCGACCCCGCCCCGGAGGCCTACTCCATCTGCTACGTCAACGGCTTCCAGACCCAGCCCGGGGACCACTGGCCCGAGGAGCTGCTGGTGCACGAGGACTCCGGGGAACCGCTGGTGGACCCGAACTGGCCCGACGAGCACCTCCTCGACATCTCCACCCCCGCCAACCGCGAGGACATCGCCCACCGCCAGGCCGACACGATCGCCCGATGCGCGCAGGCCGGCTACCAGGCGGTCGAGTTCGACAACCTCGACTCCTACACCCGCTCCGAGGGACGGCTGGAGCTCGACGACGCCGTCGCCCACGCGAAGCTGCTCGTGGAGAAGGCCCACGAGGAGGGCCTGGCCGCCGCGCAGAAGAACACCGCCGAGCTCGCCACGCGCGGGCGGGAGGAGATCGGCTTCGACTTCGCCGTGACCGAGGAGTGCGACCGCTGGGAGGAGTGCGAGGACTTCGCGGCGGTCTACGGGGCACACGTGCTCAACATCGAGTACACCGACGACCTCCGCGGTGAGCCCGCCGAGATCTGCGCCCGCGAGTCCACCCCGGAGAGCACGATCATCCGGGACCGCGAGCTGGTGCCCGACGGCGAGCAGGAGCACGCCTACCGTAGCTGTTGAGCGGTTGGGACGGGCAGCTGGCCAGCACCCAGGCGAGGAAGAGTACGGGGAGCGCACATTCCTGTCCGACAGCGACGTGCACAGCAAACGGACCGCGTCCAACTGGGCACCAGGTCATACCCACCGCCCCGGTTCACCTGGCGCTCTCCAACGGCATCCCCACGTGCGCTTCCTGGCCTCGAAGGCTCGCAGCCCGGGTAGTACGCTCCTCCTGCCCGCCTGCCCGCCTGCCCGCCTGCACCGTCTTCGCCGCGGTGACCGCCCTCCGGCCGAGGCTGCTCAGCCGAATCATCAACCAGATCTGGAAGCCCCGGGCGCGCGCCCGTCCGATCAATCGGCACCGTGAGACAGGATGTTATGGGTCCTGCTTCATCTCATCGCACTGCAGTTCGGGGAGGTCCTCCACGGGGAAATCCGGTGGCCACTTCCTGGAGGGGTGGTAACAGACGGATTCACGGTGATGGGGGTAGGCGCCATTGTCGGACGGCAGGGTAGCGGGGGACAAGTCGGTCCCGTAGAACTTCCTGCTTTTCAAGACGGCCTTGCTCAGGTCGACGTCCGACAAGGTGGCGCCTGAGGTCTGCTTCGTAGGAGTTTGTCCCTTCCGTCCACCGGACCGACTCCCACTTCGACCTGCGCGGATTGGCTGCGTTGAAGCAGGCACCGGTGATGGTGGCGATGAACAACCGGGACTCTCGTAGGTCGGTTCCTCCGAGGACGCCGCCGCTCAACAGCGCCAGTTCCAGAAGTGCCCCGGAGAGGTCGGCGCCTTAGAGATTGGCTTGGGTGAAGTCGGTGTAGTACAGATCGGCGCCCGACATCTCCGCCGCGGTGAAGTTGGCTTGTTGTCATCGCAGACCGCCGAGGTTGCGTTTCGTCAGGTCGATGCCGAGGAACGGTGAGAGCGGAGCACGGTTGTCAGCGGCTTGTTCACGCACGAAGCGGAGGTTCTCACGCCGGTCGGCTTCGTCTTCCTGACGGTCGTCGGTCAGCGCCTGGCAGAAGATGGTCAGCGTGAATGCGAGAAGCGCGATGAGGACGTCCTGAAGTGTGACGTGGAAGCCCTGGATGGCTTCTGCGCCATGAGCCCTTGGCGGCGGTCTTGCCCACGGAGACTTCCGCTGCCCATGTTCTGAGCGTAGAGGGGCGGCGGGGAGCCTCCCCCGCGTTGGCCGAGGGAGTTACGGACTTGCTGCCGGCCCTGTACTGCGTATCGGTCGCTCCCCGCCGGAGCGTCCGAGGCAGATCGCGGCGACATCGCCGGGTCCGGGGACGCGCCGCACACATGGGAGGGGCAGGGCCGATGGGTCCTACCCAGGTCGCCGATTTCCTTGAGGAGACCACCTGTGTCTGTCACCGTCGTCGCCGGCCGCCACGCCCTGTAGACCCTGTGTCTGGCGCACGAGCTCTAGTCCACCGGGGCCACCCCGACGGTCGCCGAAGCGCTGATGCTCGGTTCCTGGACCGGGTGGGGCATCCTTTCCCCGCGTTCGCCCCGTACCGCTTGTGGACCCGGACGCACGATGAGCTGGTGGAGCCGCTGGATGCGCCCCGGTTCCACGAGGCCGCCACCGGCCTGGACGTCTCGTTCTTCAACCCTCAGTTCGCCGTGGACGCGGTGTGGGAGCCGCTGATCACTGCCGGGTTCACCGGTGGGTGCTCGAGCCCGGGTGCGGCACCGGGGCGATGGTCACAAGAGCCCCGAAAGGGCTGGACACCGACTTCCACGGCATCGAGCATGACACCACCTCGGCGGCGAGCGACGCCGAGCTCGACGCGTTGCATCCCGACTACGACGAGATCCCGTGGGACACCCTGTGGGGACTTGTGGAGAAGCACCACCGGCACGGTGAAGGAGCAGGCGCGTGACGACACCCCCGACCCACGGGCCTTTGAAATACGTGCCGGCCGAGATCGACCCGCAACGCGATCACGCCGCTGTCATCGTGGGGCGGTGGCCGCTACGGACCTCCCCCCTGGCGGCGGAACCACAACGCCGCTATCGCCTTCTTCGGCGACCTGACGGAAGAATACGCCTGGGCGGTGAGCGAGCACAGGCGGGCCGCGGTGGACACCCTCGCCCTGACCGGGCGCGAGGATGCCGTCCGGCTGGTCCGACGCATCCTGGCGGAGTAGTCCAACACCGCAGCCCAAGACATTGACCCTCACCTGACCCTCGACGGACAGCCCGCCCAGGGGGACCACCTGCCATGGCTGCGACGGGTGGTTGTCGAGTCCCTGCCCACCGTCTCCGTGCTCGCCTTGGACGCGGTGGCACTACGAGACCAGATCGACTCATACGGCTTCACCCAGCGCTGTTACGACCTGCTGACCAGCCCCTGGCGCCAGGCCATCGGCCCGGCACACTCCGACGACGAGAAGATCCGCTCGTGAGCACCACCGACACCATCGGCCCACAAACACCCCAGATCGAAGCGGTATTCGCCACCAGCCAGCACCTCGCCCCCGGTGACCTGCAGCTGCTGATCCAGGTGGGAATGCAGATGCAGGAAGAGGACGCAGTGGGCGCCTTCGGCCGCGCCGTGGCCGCCCTGGAGGCGGCCGGGCACGAGGAAATTCTGGGAGACGTCTCCGACACGATGCAGGTCATCCACGAGATCCTCGCCGAGGAGCTACTGCCGGAGTGGTTCAGCCCCTAGGAGACCGCCGGCACAGGACGAGCAACTGCTCTCCAGCAGCTCACCGCCACCGTGGCCGCCGCCACCGTCGGCGTTGTCGGAACCCTGACGGCCCGCGACCTGATCGAGGCGGACGGATTCACTGCTGCCGACTACCGGCTGCTGACCCGCGCCTGGCCCACCGTGATCGGTCCTCCCCATCCGGATGATGCGGAGACCGCCATGTGAGCGAGTCGCTGCCCGACTGAGTTCGACCCCGCCACCACCCGGTGCACGAGGATAAGGTGCCGGCCGAGGCGGGATGCACCCGGTCGAGATGAAAGCCGTGCGCGAGGTCCAGGACTTCCCCCGCGAAGACCGCGCCGCCTCCCTGAACTCCTCGCCGCGCCGCGTGGCCGATTGAGAGTCCGGGCGCCGGCCGATCCCAGACGGAGCGCGTGCTGAAGTTGAGCCAATGGAAGCCTAGACCGCCGAGGGCGTCGGGCAGCTCGCCGGGGACCTGCTCGAGCACGATGGGGAAGGCAAGGTCCTCGAGGTCTACGACCGCGGCACCGACATGTCAGCCCTCGACCTGCCTGACGCCCCGCTGGTTCCCACCGCCCGGTGGTGGCGGACCGTCACATGCCGGATTGCCGAGCCCGTGCCAGGCTTGCGAATCACCGAAGCTCGCAGAAAGTAGCCGTTCATGAAAGCGCAAGGACCGATGGAGCCCGTTGATCATGTCCTGACCGGCCCACGTCCAGGCACGAGCGGAAGGGCCACCACGTCTGGCCGTCGAGATTGTTATGGTCTGGGGCCGTTGATCGCCGTCGTGAATGCTCTTGTCGAGGGCCGCGCCCATGGACGATGCCCCGCAATAATCCGTCGACGTGCGGTTACCCCCGGTAAGTCCACCTAGACTGCTCCCTGTGCAGTAGCAAAGTGCACGAGCTTTCCGGTCCCCCACCCGGGCGCCCGCTCCTCCCCCGATCCCTGGAGCCCTCGCATGTCTCGCACCCCCGCCTCCCCCCGTGCCCACCTCCTGCTCGTCGGCGCTCTGACCACCGGCCTGTTCATGCCCCTGGCCGGGGCTGCTCCAGCGGCAGCGGTCACCACAGCCGGGCAGCACCAACTGGTCCCCGCCTACTTCTACCCCGTCGACGGCCCCAATCCGTGGGCGCAGCTGTGCGCCAGCCCCGCCGGGTCCACGGTGATCGCCAACCCCAACAGCGGGCCCGGCGATAGCTTCCTCCCCGAGTACGCCGAGGTCATCGACGACTGCCGCGCGTCCGGGCACGATGTCATCGGCTACGTCGGGACCGACTACACCGAGCGGCCCCTGGCGCAGGTGAAGGCCGAGATCGACCGCTACAGCGACTTCTACGGTGTAGAGGGCATCTTTCTCGACGAGATGAGCAGCGAAGGCGATCCGGCCACCAAGGCGTACTACGCCGAACTGCGCGACTACATCAAGGACAAGGGCGCCGATCGCACGGTGGTCGTCAACCCGGGCTGGGCCGATGCGACCACCGCTTGGCACGCCGAGGTCGCTGACATCGTGGTGGCCTTCGAGAACACCGCTGCCGCCTACCATCGGTGGACCGCTCCCGAGTGGACGCTGCGGGCCCCGGCCGGGAAGATCGGCCACCTCGTCCACACCACCAGCGGCGCCGAGGCGGCCCGCGTGCACGAGCTGTCAGTGCAGCGCAACGCCGGAAACGTCTACGTCACAGACGATGTGATGACCAACCCGTGGGACACGCTGTCCTCCTACTGGGCCCCGGGATCGACCCCTGCCGCCCCGGAGAAACCCACCTACACCGCCCCGATCACCTCGCCGTTCCGAGACGTGCGCACCGACCACCTCTTCTACGAGGAGATTGCCTGGCTGGCCTCCGAGGGGATCTCCACCGGCTGGGACGCCGGCCAGGGCGTCAAGACCTTCCGTCCAGACGCCCGCGTGAACCGCGACGCGATGGCCGCCTTCCTCTACCGGCAGGCCGGCTCCCCGGAGTTCATCGCCCCGGCGGTTTCCCCTTTCCAGGATGTCCGCACCGACCACCTCTTCTATAAGGAGATCGCCTGGCTGGCCTCCGAGGGGATCTCCACCGGCTGGGGCGAGGGCAAGGGCGTCAGGACCTTCCGCCCCGACGCTCCGGTGACCCGTGGCGCGATGGCGGCGTTCCTGTACCGCCAGGCCGGCTCACCCGAGTACACCACCCCGGCGGTCTCCCCGTTCCAGGACGTGGCCACCACCCAGCAGTTTGCCAAGGAGATGTTGTGGCTGGCTTCCGAGGGGATCTCCACCGGCTGGGACGAAGGTGGCAACACCCGCACCTTCCGTGCGTTCACCCCAGTTACCCGTGACGCGATGGCGGCGTTCCTCTACCGCCTGGCTCCGATGCTTTAGCCCTTGCCCCGGCAGCCTCCCTGACCGACCCGTCCCGCACACCCGTAGGGCGGGTCCGCCCCTTTCCCCGTGCCGCGGTCGGTGCGTCCGCTCTTGTGCGGTCCCGGCGCAGACATCCCACTCTGCCTGCGCGTTTGCCTGCGCTATGGGCACGCGAAAAGCCCCACCGGCGTTTCCGCTGGTGGGGGCCTTCTGTGCTGCTCCCCCGACTGGACTCGAACCAGTAACCCTTCGATTAACAGTCGAATGCTCTGCCAATTGAGCTACGGGGGACCGTGCACGCACGCGTACAACGAGCCACCACTGTACCGTCCCGGGCGGGGTTCGACAAATTGCGAGCCCGGCGCGCCGCTCAGTCCTGGCGCAGGCTGCGCCGCTGCATCTCCAGCTCCAGCAGCTCGCGCTGGAGCTGCTGGTAGCGCTCCCGCTGCCCGGCGGGGTCCGTGCGCTGCAGCTCGGCGAGCCGGTCGGACTTGCGCCGGTTGATCTGCAGCTCGAAGAGCCGGTTGAGGATGTCCGCCGTGTAGCGCTCCAGCTGCTGCTGGGTGGTGGCCGGCAGCGGGGTCACGGCGAGCTCGGCGAGGAAGCCGTGCAGCGGTTCGGGCAGGTGCCCGCGCACGGCGTCCACCCACACCTGGCCGCCGGGCACCCCGGCGCCGTCGCCGAGGAGTCCCGCGCGGGCGGCGAGCACGGCGTCGTGCACGGCGCCGTGCACGGGGTAGCGGAAGACGCTGAGGCCGAACTCCTCCCAGTGCCGCTCCAGCATCAGGTCCGGGCACTGGATCACGGTCTCGAGCGCCTCGCGCTCCATCCGGGCCACCGGTTCGCGCGGATCGGGCAGCTCCACGGCGGGCGGGCCGGAGGTCTCGGGCTCCTGCCGCGGGGGCTCCGCCCGCCCCTCCCGGGGGGCGCGGCCGGCGGCGTCGACGGCGCGCTGGACCTCGGCGGGGTCCAGGCCGAGCCAGCCCGCGAGCTGGCGGGCGTAGGCGGGGCGCAGGGAGCGGTCCCGGATCCGCGCCACGATGGGCGCGCACGCCCGCATGGCCCGGATCCGGCCCTCGATGGTGTCGAGGTCGTAGTTCTTCAGCGTGGCCCGGATGGCGAACTCGAACAGGGGCCGGCGGTTCTCCACCAGCTCGGCCACGGCGGCGTCGCCGCGGGCCAGCCGCAGGTCGCACGGGTCCATCCCGTGGGGCTCGACCGCCACGTAGGTCTGGGCCACGAACTTCTGGTCCTCCTCGAACGCGCGCAGGGCTGCCTTCTGCCCGGCGGCGTCGCCGTCGAAGGTGAAGACCACCTCGCCCCCGCCGCCGTCGTCGGAGAGGAAGCGGCGGACGATCTTGATGTGCTCGGGGCCGAAGGCGGTGCCGCACGTGGCCACGGCCGTGGTCACCCCGGCCAGGTGGCAGGCCATGACGTCCGTGTAGCCCTCGACGACGACGAGCCGGCGCTGCCTGGCGATCTCCCGCTTGGCGAGGTCGATCCCGTAGAGCACCTGGGACTTCTTGTAGAGCGCCGTCTCGGGCGTGTTGAGGTACTTGGGGCCGGGGTCGTCGTCGTCGAGCTTGCGGGCGCCGAAGCCGATGACCTCGCCGGCGACCGCGCGGATCGGCCACACCAGCCGCCCGCGGAAGCGGTCGTAGAGCCCGCGGTTGCCCTCGGAGAACATCCCGGTGAGCTTGAGCTCCTGGTCGGTGAAGCCGCGCTCGCGCAGGTGCTTGAGCAGGTGGTCCCAGCCGCGCGGGGCGTAGCCCACCCCGTAGCGCTTGGCCGCCTCGCCGTCGAAGCCCCGCTCCCCCAGGAACTGCTGGGCGGGGGCGGCCTGGCGGGTGTAGAGGTGGCGCTGGAAGAACTCGGCGGCGACCTTGTGCGCGTCCAGCAGCCGCTGGCGGCGCCCGACCTCCTCCTTCTTCGGCCCCGAGCCCTGCTCGTAGTGCAGCTCGTAGCCCACGCGGGCGGCGAGCTTCTCCACCGTCTCCGCGAACGTGGTGTGGTCGATGTTCATCAGGAACGCGATGACGTCCCCGGACTCGTCGCAGCCGAAGCAGTGGTAGGTCCCCATCTGCGGCCGGACGTGGAAGGACGGCGAGCGCTCGTCGTGGAAGGGGCACAGGCCCTTCCAGGAGCCGATGCCGGCGCTCTTGAGGGTGACGTAGCCGTCGACGATCTCCTTGATGTCGGTGCGCGCGCGCACCTCGTCGATGTCCTCGCGTCTGATCAGTCCTGCCACGGGAACAGTCTAGGCGCGCCGCCCGACGCGCCCGGCCGGACCCCGGCGGCGGTGCAGTGCCGCCGGGGTCCGGCCGGTGCAGTGCCGCCGGGGCCGTTGGTGCGGCCCCGGGCGCGGCGGGGCTCAGCGGGCGGTCTCGCGCAGCTCCTGGCGGGTCTTCGTGCCGGCCAGGGCCAGCCCGCCCAGGCCGCCCACCGCGGCGAAGGCGAAGAAGCCCCAGGGATAGGCCAGCCCGGCGGTCAGCAGTGTCCCGCCGATGATGGGCCCGGAGATCGCCCCGAGCCGGCCCACGCCGGCGGACATGCCCAGGGCCGTGGCGCGCACCCGCGGCGGGTGGTTGGCCGCGGTGAACGCGTAGACGAGCACCTGGGAGGAGAAGACGAAGAAGCCGGTGACGAGGACCAGGGCGTAGATCCCGAGCAGGGGCAGCCGGATCGCCAGCGCCGCCAGCAGCGCCGCCGAGCCGAGGAACCAGACGATGCCCGCCACCCGCGGGGTGATCCGGTCGGCCACCCGGCCGGCGACGGCCAGGCCGAGGATGGCGCCCACGTTGAGGATGAGCAGGAAGCCGAGGGAGTTGCCGAGGTCGTACTCGGCGGCGCGCATGATCTGCGGGAGCCAGGTGTTGAGCCCGTAGACCAGCAGCAGGCCCATGAAGGAGGCCACCCAGATCGCCACGGAGTTGCGGCGCCAGCCCGGGGCCAGCAGCATCCTGGCGCCGGCCTTCTCGGCCTGCTCCTCCGCCGCGGAGCGGTGGGCGATCTCCAGGCCGTAGTGCTCGGCCACCGCGCGGGCCTCGGCGGCGCGGCCCTGCGATGCGAGCCAGGACGGGGACTCGGGCAGGAGGACGACCATCAGCGGCACGAGGACGAGGGCCGGCAGGGCGCCCAGGACGAACATCTCCTGCCAGCCGAACTGGCGGACCACGGCGATGGCGACCGCCGCGGTGAGCACGGCGCCCACGTGGTAGCCGGTCATCACCAGCGTGGTGGCGTTGGCGCCCCGCCCGCGGCGGGCGAACTCCGTGACCATCGCGATGGCGGTGGGCAGGCATCCGCCCAGGCCCAGGCCCGCGAGGAAGCGCAGGAGGCCGAAGACGAGCACGTTCGGGGAGAAGGCCGCGGCGAAGGTCAGCAGGGAGAACAGGACCACGGCGCCGATGAGCATCCTGCGGCGGCCGAGCAGGTCGGTGAGGTAGCCCATCGCGAGGGCGCCGATCATCATGCCCAGGAGCCCGGCGGTGGCCACGGCGGTGCCCTGGGCGGTGGTCATGCCCAGGGCGCCGTTCTCGAGCATGGACGGCAGCACCGCGCCCAGGACCACGGCGTCGAAGCCGTCGAGCAGCACCGCCGTCCAGCACAGCGGCGCCACCCAGGCGCGGGAGCGGAGCACGGGCGCGGGACGCCCGGCGGGGGTGGACGCCGCGCGCGCGGCGGACCCGGGAAAGGAGCTCATGGCGTTAAGACCTTCTGTGAGGAGGAGCACAGGTCCGACGATTCTAGGAAGCGCCCGCCGGGGAGACCCAGCTCACATCCGTTGAACGGGATGCTCGGTGCCGCCGCCGGTGTCACCAGAGCGGCTTGTCCCCCACCCGCCAGTGCGTGCCGCGGATCCGGTCGTGGAGGGCCACGGCGGAGAGGTCGGTGAGGGAGGCGATCTGGTCCACCACGAGCCGCAGCCGGGCCGTCTCCGTCCCCGGGCCCTCGCCGATCTCGTGCCAGTCGGCGGCGAAGGCGTGCGAGAGGTAGCGCCCGTCCGAGTCCATGAGCGCGCCCACGAGGATGGAGAGCACCTCCTGCTGGTTGTCGTAGATCGGCTGGGCGTCGCGCACCGTGATGACGTAGGTGGTGGCGATGCCCTTGAGTACCGCGATCTCCACCGCCGTGTCCTGCGGGACGACGAGCTGGGCGTCGTAGCGGGTCAGCGGGTCCTCGCCGTAGATGTCCCGGGTGGCGCCCACCGCGGACATCGCGAAGCGCCCGATGAGCTGGCTCGTCATGTTCTTGAGCCGGGCGAGGTCCTTGCGGGAGCCGTCCATCTCCCGCACCCACAGGGAGGAGTCCTCCAGGCGGGTGAGGGCCGCGTCGAGGACGGCGGGGTCGGCCCCGGGCAGGTACCACCGCCGGGTCATCTCGAGCACCTTGTCCCGCTGGGTGGTGTCGGCCAGCCAGCCCAGCTGCACGTACCCGGAGGCGATCGCGTCCTCGACGTCGTGCACCGAGTAGGAGATGTCGTCGGAGAGATCCATGACCTGGGCCTCCAGGCACTTCGTGCGCGCGGGCGCGCCCTCCCGCAGCCACTCGAACACCGGCAGGTCGTCGGCGTACACCCCGAACTTCGGGGAGCGGGTCCCGTCCGGGCGCAGCGGCGCCTCGTGCGCCTGCCACGGGTACTTGCAGGCGGCGTCCAGCACCGCGCGGGTCAGGTTCAGGCCCGCGGGCGCCCCGGCGTCGTCGAGCACCTTCGGCTCGAGCCGGGTGAGCAGGCGCAGGGTCTGCGCGTTGCCCTCGAAGCCGCCGATGTGCCGGGTCAGCCGGTGCAGGGCCGACTCCCCGTTGTGCCCGAAGGGAGGGTGGCCGAGGTCGTGGGAGAGGCAGGCGGCGTCGACGACGTCGGGGTCGCAGCCGAGCATCCGGCCCAGCTCCCGGCCGATCTGGGCGACCTCCAGGGAGTGGGTCAGGCGGTTGCGCACGAAGTCGTCGGTGTCCGGGGAGACGACCTGCGTCTTGGACGCCAGGCGCCGCAGCCCCGAGGAGTGCAGGATCCGGGCGCGGTCCCGCTCGAAGTCGGAGCGGTACTTGTTGTGGTGGTCCTCCGCCACCCAGCGCGCCACGTCGCGGGCCTCGTAGCCCGGGGCCGGGGAACCGGTGCGGTCGATCTCGATGGACGTGTGGGGCATGCCCGGTCCTCTCTGGTCGGGGAGGGCGGCTCAGCCGCCGGAGACGTCGAGCTCCGCCGCGACCAGGCCCAGCCGCTCGGCGTCGCCCAGTTCGCGGGAGTCCAGCCAGCCCTGCGGCAGGTGCGGCCGCTTGGGCGAGCCGGCCCGTCCGCGCGGCCCCTCCACCGCCGGGCCCGGGTAGCCGAGGGTGAGGTCGAGCTCGGCCAGCAGCTCGCGCAGGGTGGCGAGGTCGGGCACCTGGGCCATCCGCGCCCGCAGCTCCCCGCCCACCGGGTAGCCCTTGAAGTACCAGGCGACGTGCTTGCGGATGTCGCGCAGCCCCTTTGCCTCGTCGCCGAACATCTCGACGAGCAGCTCCGCGTGCCGGTAGATCGTGCGGGCGACCTCGGCGACCCCGGGCCGGAAACGGTCGGGGCGGCCCTCGAAGGCGGCCTGCAGGTCCCCGAACAGCCAGGGCCGGCCCTGGCAGCCGCGGCCGATGACCACGCCGTCCACTCCGGTCTGCTCGACCATGCGCACGGCGTCCTCGGCGCTCCAGATGTCGCCGTTGCCGAGCACGGGCACGTCGGGCAGGGCCTCGCGCAGCTCGGCGATGGCGCTCCAGTCCGCGGTCCCCGAGTAGTGCTGCTCGAGGGTGCGCCCGTGCAGCGACACGGCCGCGACGCCGAGGTCCCGGGCGATCCGGCCGGCCTCGAGGTGGGTGAGGTGGGCGTCGTCGATGCCCTTGCGCATCTTGACGGTCACGGGGACGTCGCCGCGGGAGGCCTCCTCCACGGCGGTGCGCACGATGGCGGTGAACAGGTCGGTCTTCCAGGGCAGGGCCGACCCGCCGCCGCGCTTGGTGACCTTGGGCACGGGGCAGCCGAAGTTGAGGTCGATGTGGTCGGCGCGGTCCTCCTCCACGACCATGCGCACGGCCCGGCCGACGTGGACGGCGTCCACCCCGTAGATCTGGATGGAGCGGGGGGTCTCGTCCGGGTCGTGGTCGATGATCCGCATGGACTCGGGCCGGCGCTCCACGAGGGCGCGGGCGGTGACCATCTCGGTGACGTAGAGCCCGCCGCCGTACTCCCGGCACAGCCGGCGGAACGCCTTGTTGGTCACCCCGGCCATGGGGGCCAGCACCACGGGCACGTCGATCGTGAGGCCGCCCAGCTGCAGCGGCGGCAGGTCGAGCCGGGCGGGCCCGGGCAGGGTGTCGGTCGGTCGCGTATCCATCACCGGGGAATTCTCTCACGGACGGCCGACGGGCCGGGCCCCGGGACCGTGGTCCCGGGGCCCGGCCCGTGCCGCAGCAGCTCAGGCCGCGGGCGGCTCCGCGAGGACCACGGTGGTCTCCACGACCGTGGCCGCGCCGGCGGCGAGCAGGTTCTCGACGACGGTGGTCAGCGGCGCCATGGACCCGTCCACCTGGAACTGCACCGGGTGCTGGTGGGCCAGCAGGGCCAGCAGCCGCTCCAGCGCCGGTCCCGCCGCGGCGTCCTCCGGGGTCCAGCCGAGCACCACGTGCGCCGGGGCGTCCTCGGCCGTCCGCCCCGCGTCCGGCTCCGGGCCGCCGCCCGGGGCGGCGTCCAGCTCGACCGGTCGGTAGCTGACGGCGAAGGCCGAGATCCGCCCCCGCTCCCCCGCCGCCACGCCGTTGCGCAGCACCAGGGCCCCGTACGCGTGCGCGGCGTCGGAGAGGAACAGCTGGTTGACCCGCCCGATCGGCAGCTCGGCCGGCCGGTCCCAGGCGTGCACGGAGCGGTAGAAGTCCCACAGCGCCCGGGTGAGCTCCACGGAGCCGGTGGCCAGGTCCTCCACGGCCTGGGCCGGCGTGCCGTCGGGGTGCTCGCGCAGCGGCTGCAGCGGCAGCGCCCCGGCTCCGACGCGGACCACCGTGGAGACCTGGACGGGCTCCAGGCCGGCCGCGCGGGCGAACCGCTCCCCCGCCGAGCCGGGCCCGGCCTTGGTGCGCAGCGCCCGCACGCCCGAGGGCGAGTCCGCCGCCTCGGCGCGCAGCCGCTCCAGCAGGGCCCGGCCGATGCCCTCGCCGCGGCGGTCGGGGGCGACCTCGACGTAGACCCACAGCCGCAGGGGGTGCAGCGCCGACTCGTAGACGGTCCCGGCGGCGACCGGCACCCCGGCGTCCTCCGCGACCACGGTCCGCGACCACGGGGTGTCGGCGTCGGGGCGCAGCACGGCGCGGAACGCGGCGGCCTGCGGGGTCTCCGGGTCCGGCCACACCTCCAGCAGCCGCAGGTCGTCGCCGTCCCGCCAGGGGCGCAGGGTGAGCGCGGCGCTCATCAGCGGACGAGCTTCCCGGCGAGGTAGGACTTCACCTGGTCCAGGGCCACGCGCTCCTGGGTCATGGCGTCCCGCTCGCGGATGGTCACGGCCTGGTCCTCGAGGGTGTCGAAGTCCACGGTGATGCAGTACGGGGTGCCGATCTCGTCCTGGCGGCGGTAGCGGCGCCCGATCGCCCCGGAGTCGTCGAAGTCGATGTTCCAGTTCCGGCGCAGCTCGGCGGCCAGGTCCCGGGCCTTCGGCGAGAGCTCCTCGTTGCGGGACAGCGGCAGGACGGCGGCCTTGACCGGGGCCAGCCGCGGGTCCAGCTTCAGCACGGTGCGCTTGTCCACCCCGCCCTTGGAGTTGGGCGCCTCGTCCTCGGTGTAGGCGTCCACCAGGAAGGCCATCATCGAGCGGGTCAGCCCGAAGGAGGGCTCGATCACGTAGGGCACGTAGCGCTCGTTGGTCTGCTGGTCGAAGTAGCTGAGGTCGGCGTTGGAGTGCTGGTTGTGCACGCCGAGGTCGTAGTCGGTGCGGTTGGCCACGCCCATGAGCTCGCCCCACGGGTTGCCCTGGAAGCCGAACCGGTACTCGATGTCGATCGTCCCGGCGGAGTAGTGCGCGCGGTCGTCCTCGGGGACGTCGTAGCGGCGCATGTGGTCGGGATCGATGCCGAGGTCGGTGAACCAGCTCCAGCACGCCTCGACCCACTCGTCGAACCAGTGCCCGGCCTCGGAGGGGTGGGTGAAGTACTCGATCTCCATCTGCTCGAACTCGCGGGTGCGGAAGATGAAGTTGCCCGGGGTGATCTCGTTGCGGAAGGCCTTGCCGATCTGGCCGATGCCGAACGGCGGCTTCTTGCGCGAGGCGGTGACCACGTTGTTGAAGTTCACGAAGATGCCCTGCGCGGTCTCGGGCCGGAGGTAGTGCAGGCCCTCCTCGTTGTCGACCGGGCCGAGGAAGGTCTTCAGCAGGCCGGAGAACTGCTGGGGCTCGGTCCACTGGCCCTTGGTGCCGCAGTTGGGGCAGGGGATCTCGGCCATCCCGTTCTCCGGGGCACGGCCCTTCTTCTCCTCGAACGCCTCGATCAGGTGGTCCTGGCGGGCGCGCCGGTGGCAGGAGGTGCACTCCACGAGCGGGTCCGTGAAGGTGGCCACGTGCCCGGAGGCCTCCCAGACGGCCTTCGGCAGGATGATCGAGGAGTCGAGGCCCACCATGTCCTCGCGCCCGCGCACGAAGGTCTGCCACCACTCGCGCTTGATGTTCTCCTTGAGCTCGGCGCCGAGGGGCCCGTAGTCCCAGGCGGAGCGGGAGCCGCCGTAGATCTCACCCGCCTGGAACACGAAACCGCGGCGCTTGGCCAGCGAGATGACGTTGTCCAACGTGGACTTGGGGGCCATGGGGATCACTCCAGGTTCTCGCCCGACCGCCGGCTGCGGACGCGCGTGGTGGGTTGCGTAGCCCGGCGGGTCGCCGCCGGGGATGCGGCCGTCGTCGGCCGTCACGGATCGGGACGCCGCGGGCGGCGTCCCCGACCCAGGGTAGCCAATCGCCGGGACCGTCGCCGACCGGCGGAACGGGGGCGGGTGCCGGTGCGGCCCGCCGGCCGCCAGGACCTGGGACACTGGGGGCATGACGAGCTCCCCGACGCCCCGGCACACCGACGACCTGCCCATCCGCGACGACATGATCCGGCTCGGCCAGGCCCTGAAGCTGGCCAACCTCGCCGAGGACGGCGCCCACGCCCGCTCCCTCGTGGAGGAGGGGCGGGTGAGCGTCAACGGCGAGGTCGAGACGCGGCGCGGCCGGCAGCTGCACCCGGGCGACGTGGTCTCGACCGGGGACGCCGCCGTCCGGATCACCGCGGGCGGCTGAGCGTCCGTGGTCAGCCCCCCAGGACCACGTGGGTGAGGTACTCCCGCACGTGGCGCAGCTCCTGGGGGCTGATCCCGTGGCCCACCCCGGTGTAGTGCACCTTCATGACGTCGGCGTGCTCGAGCATCCACTCGGCCGTGCTGTCGACGAGGTGCTGCGGAATGACCGGGTCCTGCGGGTCGCGGCCCCAGAACATCGGCAGGGGACGCTCGCGCAGCCGCTCGTCCGCGAAGGCTGTGTGCTCGCCCGGCACCACGAACCCGGACAGGCCCACCACCGCGGCGATCTCCCCGGGCAGGGCGCGCGCCAGCGAGGTGGCCATCGCCATGCCCTGCGAGAAGCCCAGCAGCGTGATGCTGGAGTGCTCCGCGGCGCGCTCGCGCAGCCAGGCGGCCACGGGCGCCACCGCCTCGGCGACGCGCTCGGCGGAGAAGCTGAGGTCGGCCGCGAGCGGGAACCACTGGAAGCCCAGCTGCGCGGGCTGGGGCGCGCGCAGGGAGGCCACGCTGAACTCGCCCGGCAGCTCCGGGATGAGGCCCATCAGGTCGTGCTCGTGCGAGCCGTAGCCGTGCAGCAGCACGAGCAGCGGGGTGCCGGGGCGGGCGGCGGGGTCGGTGCTCCACACGGCGTGCGGGGTGGTCGCGTGCGGGGCGGTTCCGGTCGGGGCGGGGGCGTCGGTCATGGCACCAGTGTGCCACCCGCGGCGCCGCCCGCCCGGGCGTCAGGGGCGGGCCAGCACGGTCTCCACGAGCAGCTTCCCCACCTGCGGCGCCTCGATGAGGAACCCGTCGTGCCCGGACGGGGACGTGAGGGTGTGCCGCCGGACGTCCCCGGGCAGGGCGGCGGCCAGGACGTCGGACTCGCGCGGGAGGTACAGGCGGTCGGAGTCGACCGCGGCCACCAGCCACTCGCACGAGGTCACCGACAGGGCCTCCTCCAGCGTGCCGCGGCCGCGGCAGACGTCGTGGGACATGAGCGTCTCGTTGACGGCGAGGTAGCTGTTGGCGTCGAACCGGCCCGCGAGCTTGGAGGCCTGGTGGTCGAGGTAGCTCTCGACCTGGTAGCGCCCGCGGCCCCCGGGGTGGGTGCCGATCACCTGCTCCTCGGCCTGCGGGGTGCGCCCGAACCGGTGGTGCAGCTCGTCGGCGGAGCGGTAGGTGATGTGGGCGATCCGCCGGGCCAGGCCCAGCCCGGTCACCGGGAAGGGCCCGTCGTAGTAGTCCCCGCCCCGGAAGTCCGGGTCCTGGCGGATCGCGAGGTTCTGCGCCTGCCCCCAGGCGAGCTGCTCGGCGCTGGACTGGGGGCACGCGGCGACCACCGCGCAGGCCCGGACCCGCTCCGGGTAGGTCACCGCCCACTCCAGGGCGCGCGCCCCGCCCATGGACCCGCCGATGACCAGGCGCCACGTGTCGATGCCCAGGGCGTCGGCCAGGGCGGCCTCCGCGCGCACGGAGTCCCGCACCGTGACCAGGGGGAAGCGGGAGCCCCAGGGCCGGCGCTCGGGGTCCACCTCGGCCGGGGCCGGGGTGGACGGTCCCGTGGAGCCGTAGCAGCCGCCCACGATGTTGGCGCACACCACGAAGTAGCGGTCGGTGTCGATGGCGGCGCCGGGGCCGACCAGGCCGTCCCACCAGCCGCCGCTCTCGGCGGCGCGGCGCTGCGCCTCCGGGGCCCTGGGCCGGGCCCTCCCGGCGGCGACGTGGGTGTCACCGGTCAGGGCGTGCTCCACGAGCACCGCGTTGGAGCCGTCCGGGGCGAGCACGCCCCAGGTCTCGTAGGCGATCCGGACCTCCGGCAGCCGGAAGCCGGACTCCAGCTCCAGGGTGCCGATCTCGGCGTGCCGCGGCACGCCGTCCTCGCGCACGTCCGCGCCGGCGCCGCGCAGCACCGTCACGCTCACTCCTGCCCTCCGGCCGCGGCCGCGGCCGCGGCGAAGCCCTGCTCCAGGTCCGCCAGGATGTCCGTGACGTTCTCCAGCCCCACGGACAGGCGCACGAAGCCGGGCTCCACCCCCGCCGCGAGCTGCTCCTCGGGTAGCAGCTGGCTGTGCGTGGTGGACGCGGGATGGATCACCAGGGAGCGGACGTCGCCGATGTTCGCCACGTTGGAGTGCAGCGTCAGGGCGTCCACGAAGGCCGCGCCGGCCGCCCGGCCGCCCTCGAGGACGAACCCGAGGACGGAGCCGGCGCCGCGGGGCGCGTACTTGCGCGCCCGGTCGTGCCAGGGCGAGGACTCCAGCCCCGCCCAGCTCACCGAGCGGACGTCCTCCCGCGCCTCCAGCCAGCGGGCCACCTCCCCGGCGTTGGCCACGTGGCGCTCCATGCGCAGCGACAGCGTCTCGATGCCCTGCTCGATGAGGAAGGCGTTGAACGGGGAGATCGCCGAGCCGAGGTCGCGCAGCAGCTGCACCCGGGCCTTGAGGATGTAGGAGAGGTTGACCCCGAACGCGCCCTCCGCGCCGAGGGCCTGGGCGTAGACGAGCCCGCCGTAGGACTCGTCGGGCTCGTTGAAGCCGGGGAAGCGCTCCGGGTACCGGCCGAAGTCGAAGGCGCCGGAGTCCACGATCACGCCGCCGATCGCGGTGCCGTGCCCGCCCATGAACTTCGTGGCGGAGTGCACCACGATGTCCGCGCCCCAGCGGAACGGCTGGACGAGGTAGGGGGTCGCCACCGTGTTGTCCACGATGAGCGGGACCTCGTGGTCGTGGGCGATCCCGGAGACCGTCTCGATGTCGAGGACGTCGTTGCGCGGGTTCGGGATGGTCTCGGCGTAGAACGCCTTGGTGTTCGGGCGCACGGCCCGCCGCCAGGCCTCCGGGTCGTCCGGGTCGGTCACGAAGGTGGTCTCGATGCCGAGCTTGGGCAGCGTGAACTTGAGGAGGTTGTACGTCCCGCCGTACAGGCTCGGGCTGGCCACCACGTGGTCCCCCGCCCCGGCGAGGTTGAGCACCGCGAACGTCGTGGCCGACTGCCCGGCGCTGAGCATCAGGGCGCCCACCCCGCCCTCCAGGGCGCTGATGCGGTTCTCCACGACCTCCGTGGTCGGGTTGCCGATGCGGGTGTAGATGGGTCCCAGCTCCGCGAGCGCGAAGCGGTCCGCGGCGGCCTGGGCGTCGGGGAAGACGAAGGACGTGCTCTGGTGGATGGGCAGGGCGCGGGAGCCGGTCACCGGATCGGGGCGCTGGCCGGCGTGGATCTGCTGGGTCTCGAACGACCAGCCGGCCGGGTGCTCGGGGGTGGGCAGCGCGGTCGCGGTGCGGTCGGCCGTGGAAGCAGTGGACTCGGACATGCCGGGAGACTCCTTGCGGGTGTCAGGGGTCCGGTGTCCGACCGTGGTGGTGCTGCCGTGCGACGGCCGGGCACCGAGGACCCGCGCTTGCTCGCTCGCCGGTCGCGAGGAGCCCGGTCTTCACCCAGGGCACCCCACCGCGGTGGAGGGTTGCCGGCCAGCTAGCTGGGGCTTGGACGCTGGCGCTCATGACCTGGACAGCATTCTCCGGATTCGGGCGACACGGCGTCAAGCCGGGGTGCGGCGAGCGCCCCGCGCACGCGCCGGACGGGCCGGGGAGCACCCCGCCGGGGACCGATTTGGAGACGAAAGTCACACGGTGCCACGATGAGCCCATGAGAGTCGACCACGTGTCCTACGCCTGCCGCCCGGAGGGCCTGACGGCCACCACCGAGCGCATTGCCGACCAGCTCGGGATCGAGCCGGTCAAGGGTGGGGTGCACCCCCGTTTCGGCACCCGCAACATGATCCTTCCGCTCACCAACCACCAGTACGTCGAGGTCGTCGAGGTCCTCGAGCACCCCGCGGCGGAGAAGGCCCCGTTCGGCCGGGCCGTGCGCGCCCGCTCCGAGGCCGGCGGCGGCTGGCTGGGCTGGGTCGTCGAGGTCGACGACCTCGCGCCCTTCGAGCAGCGCCTCGGCCGGCACGCGGTGCCCGGCCACCGGGTCTTCCCCGACGGCCGGTGCCTGGAGTGGCACCAGATAGGCGTCAAGGGCCTGATCGCCGACCCCCAGCTGCCGTTCATGGTGCGCTTCGACTCGGCCCCGGAGATGCACCCGTCCCAGGCGCGGATCACCGACGTGGCCCTCGCCGGGATGTGCATCGCCGGGGCGCCCGAGCGGGTGGCCGAGTGGCTGGGCGCGCCCGTGGAGACCGCGCTCGAGGACCTGGCGGTGGAGTGGCGCTATCCGGAGGGCGCGCCCGTGGAGACCGCGCTCGAGGACCTGGCGGTGGAGTGGCGCTATCCGGAGGGCACGCCCGGGCTGCTCTCGGTGTCCTTCGGCACCCCCGACGGGCTGGTCACGATCTGAGGCGCCGGCCGGGGCGGGCCCGCACGGTGGGCCCGCCTCAGCCGAGCAGCCGGCCGACGGCCAGGAAGCCCACGGCGTCCAGCAGGAAGTGCGCGACGACGAGGGGCATGACCCGCCCGGTGCGCCGGTAGAGCTCGGCGAAGACCAGGCCCATCACCACGTTGCCGAGGAAGGGCCCGATGCCCTGGTAGAGGTGGTAGCTGCCGCGGAACAGCGCCGTGACCACCAGCACCACCGGCCAGCGCCAGCCGATGCGGGTGAGCCGGTCGGTCAGGAACGCGACCACCACCACCTCCTCGACCAGGGCGTGGCGCAGCGCGGAGAGCAGCAGCACCGGCACCGTCCACCAGTGCTCGGCCAGCCCGGAGGTCGTCACCTCCGCGGTGAGGCCCAGGGCGCGGCCGGCCGCGTAGAGGGCCAGGGTGCCCAGCCCCATGACGAGGAACAGGACGGTGCCCAGTCCGAGGTCCGGGACCGGCATCCGGGCGTCGAGCCCGATCCGCCGCCGCACCGTGCCCAGCGCGCCGGCGGAGCCGGCGAGCAGGTACAGCGCCAGCAGCACGGGGACCAGGTCCAGGCCGATGCCCGTGAGCTGGCGCAGCAGGTCGATCAGCGGCTGCACGCTCAGCGGCGGGTTCATCGTGGCCTGCGCTTCCGAGAGCGGGCCGCGGGCCAGCTGCTCGGCCAGGGAGAGCACCGCGTAGAGCGCGGAGGCGCCCAGGGAGACCCCCAGCACGAGGACCACCTGCATCCACAGGTCGGCGCGGGTGGAGCCGAAGGCCGGCGGGCGCGGGGCGAGGTGCGCGGGGGTGCTCATGCGGCCATTCTGGCACCGCCCGGGCGGACCGCCGGGTCGCGGGCCCCTCGCCGGCGCCGCGCCCCCGGGCCGGCCAGCGGCGGGCGGGGTGCCTTCCCTAGGATGGGCACATGACAGCTCTTCCCCCGCAGATCCGCCGGCAGCCCGCCGAGCGCACCTTCCACGGCCACCTGTTCTCCGATCCCTACGAGTGGATGCGGGCGAAGGAGTCCCCGGAGGTGCTCGCCCACCTCACCGCGGAGAACGAGTACGCGGAGGCCCGCACGGCCCACCTGGCCGGGCTGCGGGAGTCGATCTTCGGGGAGATCAAGGGCCGCACCCAGGAGACCGACCTGTCGGTGCCGAACCGGCGCGGGGACTGGTGGTACTTCTCCCGCACGGTGGAGGGCGGCGCGCACCAGGTGTTCTGCCGGGTGCCGGCCGCGACCACCGGGGACGTCCTCGCGGACTGGACCCCGCCCGTCGTCGGGCCCGGGACCCCCATGGCGGGCGAGCAGGTGCTGCTCGACGCCAACGCGGAGTCCGCGAAGCACGAGTTCTACTCCCTCGGCAGCTTCGACGTCTCCGAGGACGGGGAGCTGCTGGCCTGGGCCGAGGACGTCACCGGGGACGAGCGCTTCACCCTGCGCGTGCGCGACCTCACCACCGGGGCGCTGCTCGCCGACGAGATCCCCGGCACCTTCTACGGGTCCTTCCTCACCCCCGACGCCCGCGCGGTCTACTACACCGTGGTGGACGAGTCCTGGCGGCCCCACCAGCTGCGCCGCCACGTCCTGGGCACCCCGGTGGCCGAGGACGTCGTGGTCCACGAGGAGGCCGACCCGGGTCTGTGGCTGGGTGCGGGGCTGTCCGCGGACCGGCGCTGGATCGTGGTGGAGGCCATGTGCTCGGAGTTCTCCGAGCAGCTGATCCAGCCGGTGGCGGACCCGCAGGCCCCGCTGCAGGTGGTGCTGCCGCGCACCGACCGGGTGCTCTACGAGGCCGAGCCCTTCCTGCTGGACGGCCGCGAGCAGATCCTGCTGACCCACGACCACGAGGCCCCGAACTCCCGGGTCTCGCTCATGGACCCGGCCGACCTCGGCCGCCCGGTCGCGGAGGTGGACCTGCGCGACGTCGTCCCGGCCTCGGACACCGTGCGGGTCAACGGCTGCGCCGTCACGGCCACGCACCTGGTGGTCTCCGTGCGGGCGGAGACCACGCTGCGGGTGCGGCTGCTGCCCCTCGCGGGCCTCGGCACGGAGGCCCAGGCGGCGGCCGTGGAGCCGGCCTTCGCGGAGCAGCTCTACACCGCCGGAGTGGCCGCCGCCGAGCACGACGCCCCCGTGCTGCGGCTGTCCTACACCTCCTTCACCACGCCCCCGCGCGTCTACGACGTCTTCCCCGCCGGCGCGACCGGCGCCGACGACGCCCTGCCCGCCGAGCCCGTGCTGCGCCGGGAGACCACCGTGCTCGGCGGCTACGACCCCGGCGACTACACGGTGGAGCGGGACTGGGCCACCGCCGCGGACGGCACCCGCATCCCCGTCTCCCTGGTCCGCCGGGCGGACCTGGACCCCGCGGTGCCGGCCCCGGTGGTGCAGTACGCCTACGGCTCCTACGAGCACAGCACCGACCCGGGCTTCTCCGTCTCCCGGCTGTCCCTGCTGGACCGCGGCGTGGTCTGGGCGGTCGCCCACGTGCGCGGCGGCGGCGAGCTGGGCCGGTCCTGGTACGAGGAGGGCAAGAAGCTGCACAAGGTCAACACCTTCACCGACTACGTGGCGGTGACCGACCACCTGGCCGCCCGCCCGGACCTCGACGAGCGGCGGATCCTGGTGATGGGCGGGTCCGCGGGCGGCCTGCTCGTGGGCGCGGTGCTCAACCTGGCCCCCGAGAAGTACTGCGGCGCGCTGGCGGCCGTGCCGTTCGTGGACCCGCTGACCTCCATCCTCGACCCCTCGCTGCCCCTCACGGCCCTGGAGTGGGAGGAGTGGGGCAACCCGATCGAGGACAGCCACGTCTACCGGTACATGCGCGACTACTCCCCCTACGAGAACGTCCGCCCGCTGCCGTATCCCCCGGTCCTGGCCGTGACCAGCCTCAACGACACCCGGGTGCTCTACGTGGAGCCGGCCAAGTGGGTCGCCGCCCTGCGGGAGGCCACGACCTCCGGCCACGCCGTGCTGCTGCGCTGCGAGATGGCCGGCGGCCACGGCGGGGCGTCCGGACGGTACGCGCAGTGGAAGGACACCGCCTGGGAGTACGCCTGGGTGCTGGACCGGATGGGACTGGCCGGCGCCTGAGCGGCCGGCGCGGGGGCCGGCTCCCCGCGCGGCGAGCGGCGTCTCCCGCGGTCCTCGAGCGCCGGAGCGTGCCGCCCCCTGGGCCCGAGGCCCCCGAGGTCAGGAGAGCGGCTGCCCGGTGCGGAAGCGCACCGGGTCCAGGGCGGCGGCGGTCTCCCGGGAGCACCACGGGCCCACCGCGCCGTCCCCGAGCAGGTCCGCGGCGGCGCGGGCCATGGCCGTGCTCGTCTGGAAGCCGTAGCCGGACTGGCCGGCCAGCCAGAGCAGGCCCGGGACCTCCGGGTCGAACCCGCACACCGGCACGCCGTCCGGGGACTCGGTGCGCAGCCCGGTCCAGGCCCGCTCGATCCCGGTGGCGCCCAGCGACGTCACGGTGTTGAGCCGGGCCACGAGGTCCTCGACGTCCTCGCGCACCGGCTGCGCGTCGCACGGCTCGCTCGGCACCGCCTCGGACGGGGAGACCAGCGCCCCGTCCCCGGCCCGCCGGTAGTACCAGCCGGAGTCCGCGGCGACGACCATGGGGTGGTCCGGGGCCAGGGGCTTGGCGAGACGGACGAGGGCCGCGGTGCGCCGCAGCGGGCGCAGCCCGAGCGGTGCGGCGCCGAACCGGCCCGCCACCTCGTCCGCCCAGGCGCCCGCGGCCACGACGACGCGGCGGACGCGGACCTCCTGCCCGCCCACCGCGGCGCGCCAGCCCTCGCCGTCGGGTGCGGCCGCGGTGACCGGCGCTCCGGTGAGGATCCGCACCCCGGCCGCCGCCGCGCGCGCCCGGTGCCAGGCCACGAGGGCGCCGGCGTCGGTGCGCACCGAGGTGTCGTCGAGCAGCCCGCCCGCCACCTCCTCCGGCGGGGAGCTGGCCAGCTCGGGGCACAGCTCCACCAGGGCGGGGCGGGAGAGCTGCCGCAGCCCCGGGACGGCCTCCGCGCGCAGCCCGGCCGCGGTGCCCACGAGCACCATGCGGCTGGGCCAGGCCAGGGGGCGGGGCGGTGCCGGGCGCGGGTCCAGGAGCCCGGCGACGGTGGCGGCGGTGAGCTCGCGCACGGGTGCGGGACCGTAGCTGGGGATGAGCTGCTCGGCGGAGCGCCCGGAGGTGTGGTGGGCCAGGGCCGGCTCGGCCTCGGCGAGCACGATCCCGGCGCCGCTGCCCCGCCGCTCGGCCAGGGTGGAGGCCAGGGACAGTCCGGCGATGCCGCCGCCGATGATGAGCACGTCCTGCACAGGGTCCATCCGCCCATGCTCGCACGCCGCCCGGGGCCCGTGCTCGTCCCCCGCGGACCCGGCCGAGGGAGGCCTCGCCAGGAGGAAACATCGGAAGGAAACACCGGGAGGAAACGCGGGGAGCAAACGCCGGGAGGGCCCACAGGAGGGGAGGCGCCGAGGGGCCGCGG